>NZ_JBFARO010000171.1:0-15200 GCF_040677125.1 Actinomadura sp. NPDC049382 | reverse complement strand
GAAGTGGTGCTTGTTGGGCAGTGACAGCCTGATCTCGCAGAGGCCGTCCTGGCCGTCCAGGACGCTCCGCCCCATCTGGAAGAGCGTCTGCTGGACCCCGGGTCGGGCTCGATCTCGACGGCGAAGCCCTCCCGGGCGAGGTAGCGGCGCTGCAGTTCGGCGACGGCGGGGTCGTGCTCGACGACGAGCACGAGCCCGCCCCCGTCGGCGGTCACGGCCGGCCGTTCCGGCGGGCGGTCGGGTCCTCGCCGCGGTCGAGGGAGCGCCACATCGCGGTGGGGTCGTCCGCCGAGGCGGCGCCCTTCGCGGCGGGGCCGGGCGTCCCGGCGCGCTCGTAGCGGGACGACATGGCGGGCCAGCGGGCGCCGCGCACGGCCGTGACCAGGCCGGCGACGGCGAGCAGCACGCCCCCGGTGACCGAGGCCATCCACCAGAGGTTCACGTCCAGGACGGGGTCGGCGCCGAGGTTCAGCAGGGCGCTCTTGTCGCCGGCGGCGGACAGCACGTTCGACCGCTGGACGGCGGCGGCCGAGGCGTAGGCGATCCCCGCCCCGAACAGGGCGATGAGGACGCCGACGCCCGCGCGCACACGGCCGCGCGTGGCGAACAGGGCGGCGAGGCCGGCGAGACCGGCCCAGCCCAGCGCGCCCGCCGCGCCGCCGAGGTCGCCGCCGGTGAGCGTCTGGGTGAAGGGGGTGATGGCGTGCTCGGCCTTGACGGTGGCCCAGGTTCGCCCGGCGGCGAGCAGGGCGAGACCCGCGCCGGCGGCGCACAGCAGCGCCGTCAGTCCGCGTTCACGCCCGGGCGTCATGACGCCCCGTCAGGGCGCTCCCCGACCACGGCGGGAAGGACGTCGGCGTCCCAGCAGGTGCGGTCGCCGGTGTGGCAGGCGGCGCCGACCTGGTCGACCTTCACCAGGACGGCGTCGGCGTCGCAGTCGAGCGCGACGGACTTGACCCACTGCTGGTGCCCGGAGGTCTCGCCCTTCACCCAGTACTCCTGCCGGCTGCGCGACCAGTAGGTGCAGCGGCCGGTGGTGAGGGTGCGGTGCAGGGCCTCGTCGTCCATCCAGCCGAGCATGAGCACCTCGCCGGTGTCGTACTGCTGGGCGATGGCGGGCACGAGGCCGTTCGGGTCGCGCTTCAGCCGCGCGGCGATCTTCGGGTCCAGGTCGCTGGACGCTCGTGGGGACATGACCGAGAGTTTATTGCAGCGCTACCGGCCGCCGACCTCGGCCGCCGGTCCCCCTCGGCTCCCCGCGCGCACACGAAAGGGCCCGCTCCCCTGGCGGAGGGAACGGGCCCCGACGTACGACTACGGGTGTTACAGGGGGACGACCTGGTCGGCCTGCGGACCCCGGTTACCCTGCGTCACCTCGAACTGGACGCGCTGGTTCTCGTCCAGCGTGCGGTATCCGGAGGACTGGATGGCCGAGTAGTGCACGAAGACGTCCGGCCCGCCGCCGTCGACGGCGATGAACCCGAAGCCCTTCTCGGCGTTGAACCACTTCACGGTGCCCTGCTGGGGCATGTCTTTCTCCTTGCGGCAAAACCTGGGCCCACACCTCGCGGGCCCGTGCGGTCGCTGCGGAACGCTCTCGCCCCCGGTACGGTCCCGGAAAAGCCAAAACGCCCGCTGCCATCAGTCCGCGGGCGTCTTCACGATCGAGAACCACGACTGCAACCGACCGCCCCACAGTATCACCGGTTCCGCGTAAAGCGGAGGAGCCGCATGGCACGCGATTCTCCTCTCGGCGAACCCTGCCGTTACCTGCCCGTTAAAGACTCCAACCGGTCTCGGTCAGGCTCTTGACAGCGTCCGTGGCCCCGGTGAGGCGGACGTCCGCGACGTCTCTGCGGCCCAGCGCCCAGAGGACGAGTTCGCCCACGGGGCCGTGCACGCGGACGGCGCCGCGGGCGTCGCGGCCCCGTCCGGGCACGCGCAGGCGGCGGCCGTCGGGTTGCACCAGCGTTACCTCGACCTGAACTTTTCTTAGGACAAAGCGGGCAATTTTTATCCGTCGCCAGAGCACTTCCTCGAGTTCCGGCGAGATCTCCCGGGGCTCCCAGTCGGGACGCGCGCGCAGGACGTCCTCATGGTGCACAAAGAACTCGACACCGTTCGCGTTTTTGTCGACTCCGGGAAGCGCGTACGGGGAGAACTTCGCCGGTCCGTCCCGAAAGCGTTCCACCAGCCGGTCGAACGGGACGGCGCGCGCGGTGCGGCGCCGGACGCGCTCGGTGTAGAAGGCCAGCGGCGGCAGCAGTATTCCGGGGGCGGCGTCCGGCCGGTCCTCACGGACGACCAGATGGGCGGCCAGGTCGCGGGCCGTCCAGCCCGCGCACTTGGTGGCGGCGTCGGGCCCGGCCTCGGCCAGCGCGTCGGCCAGCAGCAGGCGCTCGCGCCGGACGGGCCCGGCCGGGCCGGGACCGGCGGGGCCGCCGCCGGCCGGGCGGCCCTCGGATGCGCTCATCCCTTGATCGTAGGCGGTGCGGGGCCGGCCGGGAATAAGCACCGCGGCCGGATGGTAGGCATGTGCAGGCCCGAAGATCCCCGCGCCCCGGCCGCCGGGGCATGTCCCGGGCGCCGCCGTGATCGAGGAGTCGCCGTGCCACCTGCGTCCAGACGCGTCAGCCCACACGTGCTCAGGGAGGGCATGGGCGTGCTGTGGGTCGCGGTCAAGGCCGAGCCCCGCGTCTTCACGGCGTCGGTGGTCGCCAGCGCCCTCTACGCGGCGATGACGGTGGCGACGGCGCGGGTGCTGGGCTGGGCGACCGAGCACGTCGTGCTGCCGGCGTTCGCGTCGGGGCGCACGACCGCCGGGGCGCTGGCCGGCGCCGCCGCGCTGATCATGGCGGTGGCGCTGCTGAAGGCGCTCGGCGTCGCCGGCCGCCGCTTCTACGCCGGCCTCATGCAGTACCGGATGCAGGCGTCCTACCGCCGCGCGGTGACGCGGCAGTACCTGCGGCTGCCGCTGGCCTGGCACCACCGGCACCCGACCGGGCAGCTGCTGTCGAACGCCAACGCCGACGTCGAGGCGGTGTGGGCGCCGATCGCGCCGCTGCCGATGGCGGTGGGCGTGGTGTTCATGCTGCTGATCGCCGCGGTGTCGATCCTGGTGACGGACGTGGTGGTGGCGGCGGTCGGCTTCCTGGTCTTCCCCGCCGTCGCGCTGATCAACGTGCTGTACCAGCGGCGGCTGTCGCCGGTCGCGACCCGCGCGCAGCAGCTGCGCGCGGAGGTCAGCGAGGTGGCGCACGAGAGCTTCGAGGGCGGCCTGGTCGTCAAGACCCTCGGCCGGGAGGCGGCCGAGACCGCGCGGTTCCGGGAGCGGGCGGAGGAGCTGCGCGACGCCAACATCGCGGTGGGCCGGATCCGCGGCCTGTTCGACCCGGTGCTGGAGGCGCTGCCGAACCTCGGCGTCCTCGCCGTGCTGCTGATCGGGTCCATGCGGCTCCAGGCCGACGCGATGTCGCCGGGCGACCTGGTGAACGCCGCCTACCTGTTCACGCTGCTGTCGTGGCCGATCCGGGCGCTCGGCTGGGTGCTCGGGGAGGTGCCGCGCAGCGTCGTCGGCTGGGAGCGGGTCCGCCACGTGCTGGACGCGACCGGCTCCCTTCCGTTCGGGGAGGACGCGCTGGACGGCGACGGCGGCAAGGCGACCGACCTTGAGGTCCGCGAGGTCCGCTTCGCCTACGAGGCGGACGGCGACGGCGACGGCTCAGGGCGGCACATCCTGCACGACGTGTCGTTCGCCGCGTCCCCGGGCCGGACGATCGCGGTGGTCGGCCCGACGGGCTCCGGCAAGTCGACGCTGACCTCGCTGCTGGTGCGGCTGGTCGACCCGGCCGACGGCTCGGTCCTGCTGGACGGCGTCGACCTGCGCGACGTGCGGCGCGGCGGGGTCGCGGCGACGGCGGCGCTCGTCCCGCAGCAGACGTTCCTGTTCGACGACACCGTGCGCGGCAACGTGACGCTCGGCCTCGACGTCCCCGACGAGCGGGTCTGGGAGGCGCTGCGCCTCGCGCAGGCCGAGGGGTTCGTCGCGGCCCTCGCCGACGGGCTCGACACGAAGGTGGGCGAGCGCGGGGCGACGCTGTCCGGCGGGCAGCGGCAGCGGCTCGCGCTGGCGCGCGCGCTGGTGCGGCGGCCCCGGCTGCTCGTCCTGGACGACGCGACCTCCAGCGTCGACCCGCAGGTGGAGGCCCGCATCCTGCAGAGCCTGCGGGAGGCGCAGTCGGGCGAGGCGGGCGGCGCGACCGTCGTGGTCGTCGCCTACCGCAAGGCGACGATCGCGCTGGCCGACGAGGTCGTCTACATGGAGCACGGGCGCGTCGTCGCGCGCGGCGCCCACGCCGAGTTGCTGGAGAGCTCGGCGGGTTACGCCGACCTCGTGAACGCCTACGAGCGGGCCGAGGCCGAGCAGGAAGCCGAGCAGGAGGCCGTCGAGGGCGGCGAGGAGGCACTGGCATGACGGTCCTTGACGGCTCGGCGGCCACCGAGGGCGCGATCAGCACGCTCAAGCGGGGGCTGCGGCTGAGCCCGGAGTTCCGCGCGGGCCTCGCGGGCACGCTGCTGCTCGCGCTGGTGTCGACGGCGGGGCGGGTGGTCGTGCCCATCGCCGTCCAGCAGACGATCGACAAGGGCATCGGGCGGCCGGACGGCCCCGACATCGCCTTCATCCGGACGGCGGTGCTGCTGTGCGCGGCGGCCGTGCTGGTGACGGCGGTGTGCGCGTATCTGATGAACGTGCGGCTCTACAAGACCTCCGAGGGCGGCCTGGCGGGGCTGCGGGTGAAGGCGTTCCGGCACGTCCACGACCTGTCGATGCTCACCCAGAGCGGGGAGCGGCGGGGCGCGCTCGTGTCGCGGGTGACGAGCGACGTCGACCAGATCAGCCAGTTCATGCAGTCCGGCGGGCTGATGTTCATCGTCTCGATCGGGCAGCTGCTCGTGGCGAGCGTGCTGATGCTGGTCTACTCCTGGCAGCTGGCGCTGCTGGTGTGGGTCGCTTTCCTGCCGCTGGCGTTCGCGCTGCGCCGCTTCCAGCGGATCCTGTCGGGGGCCTACTTCCGGGTCCGGGAGCGGATGGGCGACCTGCTGGCCGCGGTCGGCGAGTCGGTCGTGGGCGCCCCGGTGATCCGCGCGTACGCGGCGGAGGAGCGCACCGGCCGACGGGTGGACGAGACCGTGGAGTCCTACCGGTCGGCGCAGACCCGCGCGCAGGCGATGGTCGCGCTGACCTTCCCGGTCAGCGAGCTGGTCGCCGCCCTGGCGACCGCCGCGGTCGTCATCGCCGGGACGCTGCTCGGCATCGCCGGCGAGGTGTCGGCCGGCAAGCTGATCGCGTTCCTGTTCCTGGTGACGCTGTTCGTCAGCCCGATGCAGACGGCCACCGAGGTGCTGAACGAGGCGCAGAACGCGATCGCGGGCTGGCGGCGGGTCCTCGGCGTGCTGGACACCGCCCCGGACGTCGCCGACCCGGGCGACGCGGGCGAGACGCTGCCGCGCGGCCCGATCGAGGTGCGGTTCGAGTCGGTCGGGTTCGCCTACCCGGGCGGCCCGCCCGTGCTGCTCGGCGTGGACGCCGAGATCGCGCCGCGCAGCCGGATCGCGATCGTCGGGCAGACGGGCTCCGGCAAGACGACGTTCGCCAAGCTCCTCACCCGGCTCATGGACCCGGTCTCGGGCCGGATCCTGGTGGACGGCGTGCCGCTGGACCGGGTCCGGTTCTCGTCGCTGCGCGAGCGGATCGTCATGGTGCCGCAGGACGGGTTCCTGTTCGACGCCTCCCTCGGCGACAACATCCGGTACGGGCGCCCGGACGCCTCTGACGAGGAGCTCGTCCTCGCGCTCACCGAACTCGGCCTCGCCGACTGGCTGGACGGCCTGCCGCGGGGCCTGGACACCCCGGTCGGGCAGCGCGGCGAGTCGCTGTCGGCCGGCGAGCGGCAGCTCGTCGCGCTGGCCCGCGCCTACATCGCCGACCCGGACCTGCTCGTGCTGGACGAGGCGACCTCGGCGGTCGACCCGGCGACGGAGGTCCGCATCCAGCGGGCCCTGGACGGCGTCACCCGCGGCCGGACGGCGATCGCCATCGCGCACCGGCTGTCCACCGCCGAGGCGGCCGACGAGGTGATCGTCTTCGAGGCCGGGCGGATCGTCCAGCGCGGCCCGCACGCCGAGCTGGTGGCGCGTCCGGGCGTCTACGCCGACCTGCACGCCTCCTGGATCGCGCAGCGGTCGCTATGAGGACGGGACAGACCTGGGGTAAAGCACTTGCCCGTTATCTGGTCCAGTGCGCATTCTGACGGGGTGAGCAACGAGGTCGTGTTGGAATCGGCGAGCACGCTGCACGGTCAGCTGCAGCGGGGGCTCGGAAGGGCCGCGCGGCGCGCGGCGGACAGGCCAGGCGCGGGCGAGTACGTGTACGCCTGCGTCCGGCTGGATCCGCGCTGGGACCGCCAGTGCGAATCGCGGCGGCTGTACTACGCCCGGTTGATGGTGGATCTGGAGTTGCCGACGGGGCCGGTGGCGGAGCACCTGTTCGACCCGTCCGACCACACCGACCCCGACGAGTGGCGGGTGGACCTCGCGCTCGGCGTCCTCGCGGACCTGGTGCGGCTGAGCCGGCGCGAGGCGGCGGCGCCGCTGCGCCGGTACGCCGAGGAGGGCGCGCAGTGGTTCGACGCGGTGGTGGAGCTGATCGACCTCGAGGACCCGGCGCTGACGATCGGTTTGGACGAGCTGGTGGCGGCGCGCTGCGACGACGCCGACCTGGAGCTGCTGATACCCGCCGGGCGCAACCCGGTGATCGAGGCGTGGGCGGCGCGGCAGCCGCGGGTGGCCGCGGCGCTGGAGCGGCAGCGGGCGGCGGGCCGCGCGGCGCGCCGCGCGATGGCCGCGGCGCCCGGCCGGGACGCGCAGAGCGACGCCGAGCTGCTGGACCTCGCCCGGCGGCGCGGCGAGGGCGCCATCGCGGCGATCTTCGAGCTGGGGCGGCGGCGGACGCCGGCGCTGCTCGACCTCGCCGAGGAGCTGCTGCCGCAGCGGCCGAGCCGGTACGGCGGCGCGGTGTGCCGGGCGCTGCGCGAGTACGGCCCGGAGACGCTGCCGCGGGCGCGGGCGTGGGCCGCCGAGCGCGGCGGCTGCGCCGACATGGGGCTGCGCATCCTCGCCAGATACGGCACCCGGCAGGACATCCCGCTGCTCATGGAGGAGCTGCGGGGGGCCGTCGCCCGGCGGGAGTGGGGCGGCGCCGCGGGCCCCATCGAGGGGCTGGGGCGGCTGCGCGCCGGCGAGGCCGTCCCACTGCTGAAGACCGCTTGGACCGAGTCGACCTACGCCTATCTGAGACCCCGCATCCTGACCGCGTTGACGAGAACCGCCCCGCACACGGCCGAGTCCTACACCGTCGAGGGGCTGTGGGACTGCGAGGACGGCGTCCGCGCCGAGGCCGCCCGGTCCGCGCCGCTCACCCGCGAGACGGGGCTGCGGCTGCGGCGGCTGCACCAGGACGGCGCCGAGGACCCCGGCGTCCGCGCCGCGGCGGGCGCCCGCCTGATGACCTGAGGCCCTGAGGGCCGGCCCGCCGCCGGGGGCCGCTCCGGGCGGCCGGTGAACCCCGCCGGGGCGGTGCGCGTATTGCTCCCTCGAATCGCGCATCTCACCCCGGAGAGGAATGGCGATGGGTCCCCGACACCACCCCCGCCCGATCACACCGCGCCCGAACGCGTCTCTCGCGCGCGCACCGCGGACACGAGCGGCGCTGCTGTGCGCCGCCGCGCTGGCGCTGCCGCTCGCGGCGGGCTGCTCGGCGAAGTCCGGCGCCTCGTCCGGTGAGAAGGCCGCGAAGCCCGCCAGCCTGGCGGAGCTCGCGAAGCAGACGGACTGCCAGGTGACCGGTCAGCGCAAGGTCAAGGACCTGGAGCAGGGGAACTGCAAGACCTCGCTGGGACGCTACGTGCTGGTCAGCTTCACCACCGACGCGGGCATGCACTCCTGGCTGGAGGAGGCCAAGCCGTGGGGCGGCTGGTACCTGGTCGGGGCGCGCTGGGTGGCGGTCAGCCAGAAGCCGACGCTGGAGTCGCTCCGCAAGGACCTCGGCGGCAAGATCGTCCAGGGCGACCACCACGGCTCCGGGCAGGAGGGCGGGCACGAGGGCGGGCACGGCTGAGCCACCCCTCGGCCTCCTCCTGCCGGCCGCTCACGCCCCGGCGGGGCCGTCCTCGCCGCGGACCAGCAGGACGCTCCAGCGCTCCAGCGCGGGCCCGGTGCGGGCCAGGACGCGCCGTGCGGCCAGCCCGCGGCCGATCGTGCCCGGATGCCACAGCGGGTGCCGGGGGCCGTCCACGACGACGCGGAGCGCGGCGACCGGCAGCCCGCCGGCCCGCTCGGCGACGAGGGCCGACTCCATGTCGACGGCGCGCGCGCCCTGCGCGGCCAGGACGGCCCGCTCCCGCCCCCGGACGACGTGGTCGGTGGTGACCAGCGGCCCGACCTGCGCGCTCAGCCCGTCGCGGATCAGCTCCTCCGCGAGCAGCCGGGGCGCGCTGCACGGCGCCGCCGTGCCGCCGGGCCCGCGGATCTCGTCGGCGACGAGGACGTCGCCCGGCCGCAGCCGCTCGTCGAGCGCGCCGCCGAAGCCGACGGTGACGAGGGCGGCGCAGGCGCCCGGCAGCCGGGCCGCGCGCCGGGCCCGGTAGCCGACGACCACGACCGGCGTCCGGGTGAGCCCGCGCCGCACCGCGCGCGCCTCGATCCGCAGCGCGGCGCACACGACCGGGCCGACGAGCGGGACCTCCGCGGCCCCGGCGGCCGCGAGCGGGTCACTGTCCGTGCTCACGCGTCCAGCGAAGCACGGGGCGGCCGGGGGATCCAGTCGCGTCACCGTGCGGTACCACATTCGTCCTGCGCGGATCCGCCTCCGGGAGGGCGGCGGCCGCCGGGATCGCGCCTAGACTCGCCGCATGACCTCCTTTCCCCTCCGGCGGAAGCTGGCCGTACTCCCGTTCGCGCTCCTGCCGCTCGGCGCCCTCGCCGCGTGCGGCGGGGAGAACAGCGACACCTCCTGTGGCGTCGACTCCTGCACGGTGACCTTCGACCGCGGAGTGGAGGCCAGCGCGTCCATCCTCGGTGTGAAGGCCGAACTGGTGAGGGTGGAGGGCGAGATGGTCACCCTGAAGGTCGCCGGCCAGACGGTGACCGTGCCGGTCGGCGACGGGGAGCAGGCCGAGGGCTTCAACGTCTCGGTCCAGTCGGTCACCCAGGACAAGGTCGTGGTGAAGATCTCCAACAGCGGCTGAGCCCCGCTATGCTTCGCACATGCGTTCGATGACGACGGCCGAGCGGCGGGCCCGGCTCGCGCTCCGCCACCGGCTCGCCCCCGAGGCCCGCACCGACGACGTGCTCGCCATCGCCCGGTCCATGGTGGTCCTGCACGCCACCGACCCGGCCACGGTGTTCCTGTCGGTCGCGGCCCGCAGCGCCGGAGCCGGTCCGGACGCGGTCGAGCGGGCCCTGTACGACGACCGCACGCTGCTGCGGATGCTCGCCATGCGCCGGACGATGTTCGTCGCGCCGACCGAGCTGGTGCCGGTGCTGCAGGCGTCCACCGCGAACGCGCTGGCCGTCAAGCAGCGCGCCACCTACACCCGGATCATCGAGCGCGGCAGCGACATCGCGGACGTCCCGTCCTTCTTCGCCGAGGCCGCGGAGGCCGCGCACAAGGCGCTGCTGGCGCGCGGCGAGGCCACCGGCGCCCAGCTCGGCGCCGACGTCCCGGCGCTGCGCACGCAGGTCGACCCGGCGCCCGGCAAGTCCTACTCCCGGCCGACGGGCGTCACCACCTGGATCCTCGTCACGCTCGGCTGCGAGGGCCGCATCGTGCGCGGGCGGCCGAACGGCTCGTGGATCAGCAGCCAGTACCGCTGGGCGCCCGTCGAGGAATGGCTGCCCGGCGGCATCGCGGAGGTCCCCGCCGCCGAGGCCCGCACGGAGCTCGTCCGCCGCTGGCTGCGCGCGTTCGGCCCGGCCCCGGCCGCCGACCTGAAGTGGTGGACGGGCTGGAACGCCGGCGACGTGAAGAAGGCCCTCGCGCCACTGGACGTCACCGAGGTCGCGCTCGACGACGGCGGCACCGGCCTCGTCCTGTCCGACGACCTGGAGCCCGCGGCGCGGCCGGAGCCGTGGGCGGCGCTGCTGCCCGCGCTCGACGCGACGCCGATGGGCTGGCGGGAGCGCGGCTGGTTCCTCGGCGGCCACGGCCCCGCGCTGTTCGACCGCAACGGCAACATCGGCCCGTCCGTCTGGTGGGACGGCCGCATCGTCGGCGGCTGGGCGCAGCGCGCGGACGGCGAGATCGCGGTCCGCGTCCTGGAGGACGTCGGCGCCGACGCGGAGGCGGCGATCGAGCGGGAGGCCGCCCGCCTGGCGGACTGGTACGGCGAGGTGCGCGCCGTCCCCCGCTTCCGCACCCCGCTGGAGCGCGAGCTCACGTCCTGACCCGGCGGGCCGGGCCCCGGGGTCACCGGCGGGCGGCGCTCCGCCGGAAGGCGATCACCACGAAGCTGAGGACGGCGAGCCCGCCCGCCCCGAGGGCCGCGAACAGGGCGAGCCCCAGGTAGGCGTTCGCGGTGTCGTCCGGCGTCACCAGGACCGGGCCGTCGGTGCCCCGGCAGGTGAGCAGCGCGCCCCCGGTCACCGGCGCCTCGAAGGTGGCCGTGTACCGGTATCCGGCCCGGTCGGAGGCGCTCCAGGAGTTCTTCCGGGTGAGCCTGATAGGCCCGGACCGCCCGCCCGACCGCACGGAGCACGCGTAGGGCGTGGAGCCGCCCGTGCGGACGTAGACGAAGTAGCCGTGCCCCTCGGAGAGCTGGACCGCCACTCCCGTGGCCGGGTCGCCGGCCGACGCCGGCCCCTCCGCGACCTTGGAGTCGTCCCACAGGAACGCCACCGGGGTGAAGAAGCCCACCACGGCGGCGAGGACCAGGCCGATGGGCAGCGCGTACCAGCCGGTGCCGGGCCCGGCGCGCCGCTGCGGGGTCCATGAGGGGGCCGCCTGGCCCGGCCCCGCGGGCGGCGGTCCCATCGGCAGGTTCGACCCCGGCCACATGTCGTGTACTCCCCCTGGATACGGGCTGTGAGAACGCCACCATTCCAGACAACGCCCATCCGGTCGAGAACGATCCCCGGTAAGGACCCGCTGACATGCGTCCGCGAGCGCGTCGGTAACGTCGCCCTGAGACCGAGGAGGCGCAGTGGCCAGACCGTCCGACCTGGATCCCGGAACGTTCCCGCCGCGGGCCGCCGAACTGCGCGCGCAGGTGCGGGAGTTCCTCGCGGGGACGCCGTTCACGGCCCGCTGCGACAGCTGGCTCACCGGCGCCGACCCCGCGTTCAGCCGGCGCCTCGGCGAGCGCGGCTGGCTCGGCATGACGCTGCCGGAGCGGTACGGCGGGCACGGCCGCTCCCCGCTGGAGCGGTTCGTGGTCATCGAGGAGCTGCTCGCCGCCGGGGCGCCCGTCGGCGCGCACTGGATCGCCGACCGGCAGACCGGGCCGAGCATCCTCGCCCACGGCACCGAGGAGCAGAAGGACCGGTTCCTCCCGGCGATCGCGCGCGGCGAGTGCTTCTTCGCGATCGGGATGAGCGAGCCCGACTCCGGGTCGGACCTCGCGTCCGTCCGGACCCGCGCCGAGCGGGACGGGGACGGGTGGCGGCTGCACGGCACCAAGGTGTGGACGAGCGGCGCCCACCTCGCGCACGCGATCCTCGTCCTGGCCCGCAGCGCGCCGAGGGGCGACGACCGGCACGCGGGGCTGACGCAGTTCATCGTCCCGCTGCCGGACGAGCGGGTGGCGGTCCGCCCGATCCGGGGGCTGTCCGGCGAGCACCACTTCAACGAGGTCGTGCTCGACGGGGTGCGCGTCCCCGACTCGATGGTGCTCGGCCGCGTCGGGGACGGCTGGCGCCAGGTCACCGCGGAGCTGGCCTACGAGCGCAGCGGCCCGGAGCGGCTGCTCAGCACGTTCCTGCTCGTCCGGCTGCTGCACGGCCGCGCGGACGGGCCGGCGGCGCGCCGCACCCTCGGCCGGCTGACGGCGCGGCTGTGGGCGCTGCGGCAGGCGTCCCTGGGCGTCGCGGGCGCGCTGGACGCCGGGCTGACCCCGGACGTCCCCGCCGCGCTGGTGAAGGACCTCGGGACCCGGTTCGAGCGCGAGGTGATCGAGGCCGTGCGGGAGCACGCGGGCGTGGAGCCCGACCCCGCCTCCCCCGACCCGCTGGCCCGCGCGCTCGCGGAGTCGGTCGTCCAGGCGCCCGGGTTCACGCTGCGGGGCGGCACCAACGAGATCCTGCGCGGCATCGTCGCGCGCGGCCTGGGAGTGCGCTGATGGAGCTGCTGGAGGAGACCGCGAACGAGATCCTGGCCGGGGACCGGCCGTGGCCGGCGCTGGCGGAGTCCGGGCTGGCGCTGGTCGGGGTGCCGGAGGAGGCGGGCGGCAGCGGCGGGGGCCTCGCCGACGCCGCCGCCGTGCTCCGCGCGGCCGGGTACCACGCCGCCGCGGTCCCGCTCGCCGAGACGGGCTGGCTCGCCGGGCGGCTGCTGGCCGAGGCGGGCCTGGCGGTCCCCGCCGGGGTCCTGACGGCGGCGTCCGGCGCGGTGGCGGACGGCGTGACGCTGAGCGGGACGCTGCGGCGGGTCCCCTGGGCGCGCGACGCGGACCGCCTCGTCGTCCTGGCCGGCGGGGTCGTCGCGGTCGTCGACCCGGCCCTCACTGAGATCACCGAGGGCGTGAACGTCGCGGGCGAGCCCCGCGACGACGTCGTCCTGTCCGGCGTGCGGGCCGAGGCCGTGGCGCCGTGCCCGGTGGACGCGGCGGAGCTGCGGCGGCGCGGGGCGCTGGCGCGGGCGGTGCAGCTGACCGGGGCGATGGCGCGGGCGCTCGACCTGTCGGTCCGGTACGCGGGCGAGCGCGAGCAGTTCGGGCGGCCGGTCGGGCGGTTCCAGGCCGTCCAGCAGATGCTCGCCGAACTCGCCGGGGAGGCCACGGTCGCCGACGTCGCGGTGCGCGCCGCCGTCCGGACCCCGGACGACCCGGTCGCGGTGGCCGCCGCCAAGGCCAACGCCTCGCGCGCGGCGGGCGCGGTCGCGGCGATCGCGCACCAGGTCCACGGCGCGCTCGGCGTCACCGAGGAGCACGTGCTGCACAAGGTCACGCTGCGGCTGGGGGCGTGGCGGGACGAGTACGGCAACGAGACCGCCTGGGCCGACGACCTGGGCGCCGCGGCCGCCGCCGCGCCCGACCCCTGGGCGTTCATCACGGGCCCCTGACGGTTGCGGCCGCCGTCCGCGGTTACCTTACCTGGGAGTAGCCGACCGCGGACGGAGGCAGCATGGCGCCCTGGGACCGACTGCCCTCCCCTTCCCTGCGGCTGCCGCATCCGCGCGGGCTGCTGCCTTACACCGTCGAGCGCGACCTTCCGGTGACCATGCCGGACGGCGTGACGCTGCTCGCCGACCGCTACATCCCCACGGGCGTGGAGCGTCCGCCCACGATCCTGGTGCGGACGCCCTACGGCCGGCGCGGGCCCGCCGCCCTCGCCAACGGTCTGCCGTTCGTCCCGTTCGGCTTCCAGCTGGTCGTGCAGAGCGCGCGCGGGACGTCCGGGTCCGGCGGCGAGTTCGACCCGCTCGGCAGCGAGCGCGACGACGGCCTGGTCACGGTCGAGTGGATGAAGCGGCAGCCCTGGTTCCACGGCTCGTTCGCCACCTACGGCGCGAGCTACCTCGGCTACTCGGCCTGGTCGATCGCCGCCGAGGCGGGCCCGGCGCTGAAGGCGATGTCGCTGCAGATCACGGCGTCGTCGTTCCGGGACGCCGCCTACGTCGGCGGGTCGTTCGCGCTGGAGTCCACGCTCACCTGGACCGACCTCACCCACCGGCAGCAGCAGCGGCTCGGCATGCTGACCGCGCCGCTGACGGCCCGCCGCCGCGCCCTGCGCGCCGCCCGCTCCGGCCGCCCCCTCGCCGAGCTGGACGTCCTGGCGGGCGGTCAGCCCATGCGCTTCTACCAGGACCTCCTCGCCAACCACGGCGCCCCCGGCCGCTACTGGGACCGCCGCGACTTCAGCGGCACCGTCGGCCAGGTCGCCGCGCCCGTCACCCTGCTCGGCGGCTGGTACGACGTGTTCCTGCCCTGGCAGATCAAGGACTACCTCGCCCTGCGCGCCGCCGGGAACACCCCGTACCTGACCATCGGGCCCTGGTGGCACACCGACGCCCGGCACGGCCTGCCCGGCATCCGCGAGTCGCTCGCCTGGTTCCGCGCCCACCTGCAGGGCGACCCGTCCGGGCTGCGCGTCGACCCCGTCCGGCTCTACATCACCGGCGCCCGCGAGTGGCGGCACTACGGCGACTGGCCGCCGCCGGGCACCCGGCAGGCCCGCTGGCACCTGCACGCCGGCCCGCCGAACGGGCACGGCCTCGGCGAGGACGGCCCCCAGGACCACCCGCCGAGCACCTACACCTTCGACCCGGCCGACCCCACGCCCGCGCTCGGCGGGCCCACCCTGCTCGGCAGCTCCCGCCCGGTCGACAACCGGCCGCTGGAGCGGCGCCCGGACGTCCTGGTGTTCACCTCCGCCGCCCTCACCGCCGACCTCGACGTGATCGGCCCGGTCGGCGCCGACCTGTTCGTCCGCTCCGACCGCGAGCACACCGACTTCGTCGTCCGGCTCTGCGACGTCGCGCCGGACGGGACGTCCCGCAACGTCTGCGAGGGCGGCCTGCGGCTCCCCGCGATCGCCGAGAAGCCCGTCGGGACGGGCGGCGTCCGCCGCATCGCCGTCGACCTGTGGCCCACCGGGCACCGCTTCCCGCGCGGCCACCGCGTCCGCGTGCACGTCACGAGCGGCGCCCACCCCAAGGTCGCCGCCAACCCGGGCACCGGCGAACCCCTGGCGACCACCGCGACCCGCATGGTCAGGGCGCACCAGGAGGTCTTCCACGACCCGGACCACCCGTCCGCGATCATCCTCCCGATCGCCGAACGCTCCCCCGAAGCCGCCGTCCCCGCCCCCTCCGACGACATCTGACCGAACCTCACCCGCCGAGCCGAGCACCCGCACCGCAGCACGGCTCGAACCCCAGCCACCACTCCCGGGTCGGGCGGCCGGAGGGCGCCCAGCGCCCGGAGGCC
>NZ_JBFARO010000170.1:0-15365 GCF_040677125.1 Actinomadura sp. NPDC049382 | reverse complement strand
CCGCTCGCCGGGCTCGACCCCGCCGGTGCCGCGCTGCTGCTCGCCGACGCCGCCCGGTGCGGCTGGCACGCGGGCGACGCCCGGCTCATCCGGGAGGCGCTGGACGCGCTCGGCGCCCTTCCGCTGCCGCCGGGCTCCGCGCTGGCCCGGCTGCCGGCCGCGATCGGCGCGGCGATGGACGCGGCGGGCGCCGCCGGGCGGCTCGCCGACCTGCGGCGCTCGTTACCGGACGAGTTGGGCCGCCGCCTCACCGCGTCCACCATCGCGTTCGCGGACGGCGCCCCCGGCGCGCACGAGGCGGCCGCGCGGTTCGCGCGGGACTGCCGCACCGAGGCCGGGCGGCTGCCCTACGCGCTCCAGGTCCTCGCCCACGCGCTGGTCGGGCGGGGCCTGCACGGCGAGGCGCGGGAGGCGGCCGAGGAGGGGCTGCGGCTGGCGGGCGACGCCGGCGCGCGGACGCGGACGGCCCAGCTGAGCTGCCTGCTCGGCTGGCTCGCCGCGGTGGCGGGCGACGAGAAGCGCTGCGCGGACCTGGTCGCCGCCGGCCTGGAGCAGGCCCGCGCCGAGGACGTCGCGCCGGCCGTCTCCCTCGGGACGTGGGCGCTCGCGCTGCTCGACCTCGGCGCCGGGCGGCACGCCGAGGCGCTGGCCCGGCTGGAGGAGCTCCCCGAGGAGGTGCCGGCGGCGGGCCCGGCCGCGAGCGCCGCCCGCCAGGCGGCCGACCGCGTCGAGGCGGCGGTGCGCGCCGGGCGGCCGGACCGGGCGGCGCGCCCGCTCGCCCTGCTCGACCGCCGGGCGGCCCGGGACGCGTCCCCGGACGTGCGGGCGCTGGCCGAGCGGTGCCGCGCCCAGCTCGCCGCCGGCGCGGCGGCGGAACGGCATTTCGTGAACGCGCTGGAACTGCTCGGGAACGGCAACGCCTATGAGCGGGCCCGCACCGGGCTGCTGTACGGCGAATGGCTGCGCAGGGAGCGCCGCAGAGCAGATGCGCGAACGTATTTGAGCAACGCGCTCGAATTGTTTGAGAACTCCGGCTCCGCTGCCTGGGCGGAGCGGGCGAGGGCGGAGCTCGGGGCCTGCGGAACGCGCCCGGCGGACGCCCCGGAAACGGTGCTCGGCGGCCTCACCCACCAGGAGCTGCAGATCGTGCGGCTCGCCGCGGCCGGCGCCAGCAACCGGGAGATAGCCGACCGGCTGTTCCTCAGCCCGCGGACCGTCGGGAACCACCTCTACCGGGCGTATCCCAAGCTCGGCGTGCGGACCCGGGGCGAACTCGGGCGCCTGGACCTGAGCGCCCCCGCCGCGCCGCGCGAGCGGCCGGCCGCCGAATGAGCAGTCCCGCCGCGCCGGTTGAGCAATCGACTCAATTCCTGCCCGGCCGCGCACGTCATTGACTCCTTGATCAAGGCGGGTTAAAAAGATCGTATCGATCGCTCCCCGTTCCCCGCTCCTTTAACGAGGTCGTCCTCAGCATGGCTGTAAACGATTCCGTCCTCGTCGCCGTCAATTCGTCCGCGGCCGCCGTATTGTTCGTCGCGGGCGTCTCGAAAATGGTTTCTCCGGCGCAGCTCGGCCGGGCCCTGAACGCGCTCGTCCGGTCCTCGGGCGACGGGTTCGCGAGCGGCCATGTCCGGGCGTTCGCGGCGGTGGAGATCCTCGCCGCGCTCGCGCTGACCGGCACCGCGACCCGCCCGGCCGGCGCCTGGGCGGTGGGCGTGCTCGGCGCGAGCTTCGCCGCGGCCGGCGTCCTCGGCGCCGTCCGCGGCGGCGGCGCCGTCTGCGGCTGCCTCGGCGCGACGGGCGGCCGGCCGCTCGGCTGGTTCAACGTCCTCGCCGGGGCGCTGCTCATGGCCGTCCCGGCGGTGAACCTGGCGGCCGCGGCGCCCGGCTCCGCCACCGCGTACTTCTTCCAGTCCGGCACCGGGCTGGCGTTCGGCGCGCTGCTGGTGTGCGGGTGGGCGCACCGCGGCCTCATCAAGGACCTCACCCGGCCCCTCCCTGCCTCGCGATAGACGGAGGAACACCCCCATGATGGAAGTCTTCTTCGGCGCCGTGCTGCTCGTCCTCGTCGCCGCCGTCGTGCTGCTGTTCGCGATGCTCGGCGAGCTGAGCTCGCGGCTGCCGACCGAGCGGGAGACCGCCGCCGACCGCGACCCCGCGATCTGGCCGCTGGACGACGCGCGGCTCGGCACCGAACCCGGCCGCTGGCCGGCCGAGCTCGCCGGCCTCACCGGCCCCGGCACCGACATCGACGCCGCCCGGACCGTGCTCGTCCTCAGCACCGCCTGCTCCACCTGCAAGGACGTCGCCCAGCAGCTGTCGGACGAGCTGGACAGGGGCGCCGAGGGCGACATGGCCGTGGTCGTCTCCACGGCGGAGCGTGCGCGCGGCGACCGCTTCGTCCAGCAGTACGGGCTGCACCGCCTCGCGCACTACGTCGACGAGGGCGGCAGCTGGGTCGCCGACGAGTTCAACGTCCGGATGAGCCCGACCGCACTGGTCATCCGCGGCGGGCGGCTGGAGTCGGCCCTCGTCTTCCAGGACGTCCAGGCCCTCAGGACGAGGGTCAACGAACCGAAGGGAGTGTCATGACCACCACGACGGAGCACCGCCCGCGCGGCGACGCGGGAGGCCGCGCCGGCGGCCGGGCGGGGCGGGCGACCGGGCGGTGGGCCCGGCGCGGGTTCCTCGGCGCGCTCGGCGCGGGCGGGCTGACCGCCGCCTCGGCCGTGTTCGGCCGGTCCGAGCCCGCGTACGCGATCTGCAAGCAGAACTGCTGCAACCTCGCGGTCTGCCCCAACGTCTCCATGACCACCTGCCGCAACAACATGGACTACCTGTGGGGCTGCGCCATGAGCGCCTACCTGCACTGCTCCTGCTGCGAGGCCTACTACAGCGGCAAGCAGCACTCGGCCTTCGAGTGCCGCTACAGCTGACGGGCCGCGCGTGGTCACGTGGGTGGTGCTCGGCGGGATCGGCGCGGTCCTGCACATCCTGAGCCCTTGAGGCCGGTCCATGGCCGGAGTCTCCGGCCCGCTGATGCGCCGCCGTCCGGCGGACGGCGCGCGCTTCCTGACCGGCCTCACCGCGGGCGGCGTCCTCGCGGGGCTGCTCGTAGCGCTGCTGCTGTACGTGGTGGGGCGCGGGGTGCACGAGGTCCTGCCGGAGGACGCGCGGGTGCTCGCCCTCGCCGCGGTGGCCCTCGGGTTCGGGCTCGCCGACCTGGCGGGCCGGACGCCGCACGTGTGGCGGCAGGTCCCGCAGCAGCTCGTGCACCGGCTGCCGCCGGGGTCGCGCGGCGTGGCCTGGGGCTTCGACCTCGGCCTGCTCGTGACGACGCAGAAGGCGGTGTCGCTGGTGTGGGTCGCGGTCGCCGCGGTGGTGCTGCTGGACCCGTGGACGGCCGCGCCGGTCATGGTCGGCATGGCGCTGCTGTCCAACCTCAGCGTCGCGGTGGGGAGCCTGCGCTTCACGCCCGCGATGGTCGACATGGGAACGAGAAGGCAACGGCTATGGCTGAGATCGATTCGCGCCCTGTCCGGGACGGCCCTGGTGTCGCTGGCGGCGCTGACGGCGCTGCAGACGCTGTGATCCCGGGCGGCGTCCCAGGAGCTCTGCCGGACGGCGCCACAGGCGCTGTGCGGGACGGTGCCGCGGGCGAGGTGAAGGACGGCGTCATCGTGGTGACGCGGTTCGAGTGCCCGAGCCTGTGGGCGCTGCTCCTCGTGCTCGTCCTGCACAAGCGGCTGGCGCGGGACGTGCGGCGGGACGCGACCGGGTTCCTCGGGTCGTCGCTGATGGTCGCCTGGCGCGCCCGGACGCTGCTCAACGTGTCGCTCTGGGAGGACATGGAGGGCGTCCACTCGATGGGGCGCGTGCGCAGGCACGTGGACGCGACGCGGATGCCGTCGAGGCTGGGCGTCGCGACGTCCGGCGGGATCTTCGCCTACGCCGGCGACTGGAAGCGGGTGATGTTCGGGATCGACTGCGAGGGCGTCTCGCCCGTCCGCCCCCTCTGACCAACCACACAAACGAGAAAGGACGGTCACATGAGCTCGGACTACTACCTGCCGACCGACCACGGGTACGCGGTCGTGCAGGACATGGAGGACGGAACGAAGAAGGTGATGGTGTGCGACTCCGTCGTCGGCGGTGAGGCGCAGAACGTCTACGCCATCCACTTCAAGTGCACGTCGCTGCGCGTCGGGCCCGGCGTGCGGATGGAGCACGGCGCCGGCGGCAGCCACACCCGGCAGGTCGTCGAGGTCTTCTCCGAGCGGCAGGGAGTCGTCGACCTGCGCGCGCCCGCGCGCGGCACCGCCCCCCTCCTGGAGGCCGACGCGCGCCGCCGCTGACGGCCCGCGCGGTGCCGGCGCCCGACAGCGCCGGCACCGCGTGAGACGCAGCGGCACTGTGTTGACGTAACGGCACCAGGTGGACGCCGCCGCACCGCGTGAGATGCTGCCCTGGTGAGCACGGTCATCACGAACATCGGGGAACTCGTCACCAACGACCCGGCCGCCGGCGGCGGTCTCGGCATCGTCCGCGACGCCGCCCTGGTCATGGACGGCGGCGCCATCGCCTGGACGGGCCCGGCCTCGGAAGCGCCCGCCGCCGACGAGGCGTTCGACGCCGCCGGGCGGGCCGTCCTCCCCGGCTTCGTGGACTCCCACGCCCACCTCGTCTTCGCGGGCGAGCGCGCCGAGGAGTTCGCCGCCCGGATGAGCGGCCGGAAGTACGCGGCGGGCGGCATCCGCACCACCGTCGAGCGCACCCGCGTCGCGTCCGACGACGACCTCCGCGCGAACCTGCGCCGCCTCATCGGGGAGATGGCGGGCCAGGGGACGACGACCGTCGAGTGCAAGTCCGGCTACGGCCTCACGGTCGAGCAGGAGGAGCGCGCCGTCCGCATCGCCGCCGAACTCGCGGACGAGGTCACCTACCTCGGCGCCCATGTCGTCCCCGCCGAGTACAAGGACGACGCCGCCGCCTACGCGCACCTGGCCGCGACCGACATGCTCGCCGCCTGCGCCCCGCACGCCCGCTGGGTGGACGTCTTCTGCGAGGAGGGCGCGTTCGACGCCGACCAGACCCGCGAGATCCTGCAGGCGGGCATGAAGGCGGGCCTGAGCCCCCGCCTGCACGCCAACCAGCTCACCCAAGGCCCCGCCGTGCGGCTCGCCGTCGAACTGGACGCCGCGTCCGCCGACCACTGCACGTTCCTCAGCGACGCCGACGTGGACGCCCTCGCCTCGTCCCAGACGGTCGCGACCCTCCTGCCCGGCGTCGAGTTCTCCACCCGCCAGCCCTACCCCGACGCCCGCCGCCTCCTGGACGCCGGCGCGACCGTCGCCCTCGCCAGCGACTGCAACCCCGGCTCCTGCTACAGCTCGAGCATGGCGTTCTGCATCGCCGTGGCCGTCCGCGACATGCACATGACCCCGGCCGAGGCCGTCTGGTCCGCGACCGCCGGCGGCGCCCGCGCCCTCCGCCGCACCGACGTCGGCCACCTCGCCCCGGGCGCGCGCGCAGACGTCCACGTCCTGGACGCCGCGTCCCACATCCACCTCGCCTACCGCCCCGGCGTCCCCCAGACCCACGCCGTGTGGAAGGCGGGCCGCCGGGTCCGCTGACCCCGGCCGGCTAGGCCCGGCTAGGCGGGCAGGTAGCGGCGGTTGACGCGGATCAGCGGCGAGCGGTCGCGGGTCACGTAGTCGGTGGCGAGGGCCTCGGCGACGAAGAGCGTGTGGTCGCCCGCCTCGATGGCCTGGCGGGTCTCGCATTCCAGCGCGCAGACGCCCGTGTCGGGGATCAGGGCGTCCGAATGCGGGCCGCGGTGGTGCGGCTCGGCGGCCAGCAGGATGCGGGCGCTCGGACGGCCCTCGGCCGCGAACCGCCCGGCCAGGGCCCGCTGCGCCGACGCCAGGACCGTCGCCGCCCAGCGGGGCCGCCGGTTCAGGACCTCCGACAGGTACGACGACGTCGCCACGCTCGCCACCACCAGCGGCGGGTCCAGGGAGACCGACATGAACGAGGTCACCGTGGTGCCGAGGTCGTCGCGGCCGTCGCGGACCGTCAGCACGGCCACCCCCGTGGCGAAGCCCGCGACGGCCTCGACGAAGTCGGCGCTCAGCGGATCTCCCAGGTGCCCGGCAGGGTCAGCGGGCCCGCGGCGGGCAGCCCGAGGCGCGCGGCGAGGCCGCCGAGCGACCCCCACCCGTCGAAGCGCGCCGACGCGGCCGTGCGGTCCTCGCTGGACTCCGGCGGGCGCAGCCGCTCCAGCGGCGAGGTGTGCGGGTACGTCCGGACCGGCGCGTCGGACGCCAGCCCGGCCTTCTTGCGGGCCAGGTCGAGGGCGGCGTCGATGCCGCCAAGCTCGTCGACGAGGCCGCGCTCCTTCGCGTCCGCGCCCGTCCAGACCCGGCCCCGGGCCAGCTCGTGGACGCGCTCGCGGGACAGCTCGCGGCCCTCGGCGACCTTCGCGGTGAAGTCGTCGTAGATCCGGTCGAGGGAGGCGTTGACCCGCTCCCACTCGGAGTCGCTGAAGTCCTTGGTGGCGCTGAGCATCCGGGCGTGGGCGCCGTCGGCGACCGCGCCGAGGCCGATGCCGACGCGGTCCAGCAGGCCGTTCACCACGGCCTTGCCGACGACGACGCCGATCGAGCCGGTGAGCGTGCCGGGCTGCGCGACGATCGTGTCCGCCGCCATCGACACGTAGTAGCCGCCGGACGCCGCGACGTTGCCCATCGACACGACCACGGGCTTGCCGGCGCGGCGCGCGAGGACGACCTCGCGCCAGATCGCGTCGGACGCGACGGCGGACCCGCCGGGGCTGTTCACCCGGAACACGATGGCCTTGACCCGCTCGTCCTTCACCGCGGCGCGGAACGCGGCGCCGATCGTGTCCGAGCCCATCGCGGGCCCCGAGTTCGGCAGCGGCCCGCCGCGCCCGCTGCGGCCGAGCCGGATCGGGCCCTGCCCGTTGATCAGCGCGACGACGTCCTGCTTGCCCGGCTGGGGGAGCCGGCTCGCGAGGCCGTGCGCGCGGTTGTACCGCGAAACGTAGCGCAGCTGCGCCTCCTCGCCGAACCGCTCCCGCAGGTCGGCGTAGACCTCGTCGCGGTAGGCGAGCCGGTCGACGAGGTTCTCCTCCAGCGCCTCGTCGGCGAGGAAGGGACCGCGGTCGACGAGCGCCCGCACCGTCTCCTCCGACAGCCCGCGGGCGGCGGCGACCCCGGCGGTGATCTGCTCCCCGAGCGAGGCGACGAGCCGCCGCGACGACTCCTCGTGCTCCGGCGTGTACGCCTTCTCCATGAACGTGTTCGCCATGGTCTTGTACTCGTACCGCTTGGCGAACCGCGGCTCGATGCCCGCCTTCTCCAGCGCGCCCGCGAAGAACGGCTCCTCCAGCGCGACGCCGGTCAGCCCCACCTCGCCGGTCGGCTGCAGGTACACCTTGTCGAACGCGGTGGCCAGGTAGTACGGCACGGTGCCGCGCCCGCCCTCACCGTAGGTCTCGGCCCACGCGACGGTGAACTTGCCCGCGTCCCGCAGCGCCTGGACGGCCTCGCGCAGCTCCTGGACGAGCGCCAGCCCGACGCCGCCGGACACCTTCACCACGAGGGCGCGCACCCGGCTGTCGGAGCGGGCGCGGCGCAGCCCGTCCAGGACGTCCCGCAGGTTCGTCCGGCGCATGGACAGGATCGCCGAGATCGGGTCGGCCGGCGCGGTCTCCACGAGCCCGTCGGTGAGATCGAGTTCGAGGATCAGCGGCGCCGTCCGCCGCTCGCGGGCCTGCTTGATCACGTTGACGACTGTGCCGGGATCCACCATGCGCCCCAGCCTATGCGCTCACCCGGCGCCGTTCCCGCACCCCGAGTGAGCTCAGCGGGCGAACGCCTTGTTGGGGATGACGCTGGCGGACGCCTGGGCGACCGGGCGGCCGGCGGTGTCGGTGATCAGCGCGTTGGAGACCATGCGGGTGCCGCCGGGGTGCAGGCAGGTGCCGGTCACCGTGTAGGTCTGGCCGGACTGGACGGCGCGCAGGTAGTCGACGTTCAGGTTGAGCGTGAGCATCGGCATGAAGTGCTCGCACGTGCTGCTCGCCGCCAGGCAGACCGCGTTGTCGAGGATCATCGCGATGTAGCCGCCGTGGACGGTGCCGCCGGGGTTGCAGAGCTTGTCCGCGGGCGACCACGCGATCTCCACGCGGCCCGGCTCGGCGGCCCGCACGTCCTGCCCGATGTAGTCGCTGATGTCGGAGATCTCCGGGACGCGCCGGTCCACCATCGCCTGGATGAAGCCGGCGCCGGACAGCGTGTTCCACAGTTCGGCGGCCTCCTGAAGGGCCGCCGCGCTCGCGTCGACGCTCAACTCACTCTCCCTGCTCAGCGGTGATCTTCAGAATGGTATTCGGTGCCCGGCGGGGCGGCACTATGCCGTTCGTCACGAGCGTCCGGCGCTATCGTCGGACGCATGGGAGACGGCGACGGCTGGGCCGGCTGCGGGCAGGGCCACACGCACTGGGGACGGTTCGGTGCCGCGGGCCTGCTGGCCTACCACCGCGACGCCGGCGGCCAGGTGTGGATCCTGCTCCAGCAGCGCGCCTGGTGGGGGATCGGCGGCGGGACGTGGGGCATGTTCGGCGGCGCGCTGCACAGCCACGAGGACGCCGTCACGGGCGCGCTGCGGGAGACCTCCGAGGAGTGCACGCTCGACGTCAGCGCGGTGAATGTCCACGGCACCACCGTCGAGGACCACGGCGGCTGGTCCTTCACGTCCGTGATGGGGTCGCTGACCGAGCTCGTCCCCGTGGACGCGGCGTCCAGGGAGACGCGCAGGGCCGAGTGGGTGCGGGAGGAGGAGGTCACCGACCGCAAGCTGTTCGCGCCGTTCGCCCGGTCGTGGCCCCGGCTGCGGGACGCGATGAAGGGCCTCGTCCTCGTCGTGGACGCGGCGAACGTCGTGGGCGCCCGCGCCGACGGCTGGTGGAAGGACCGCGCGGGGGCGAACGCCCGGCTCCGCGACGACCTGAAGGCGCTGGCCGGCGGCGTGCGGGGCCTGCCCGGCGGGGTCGTGCCGTTCGACCGCTGCTTCCCGGAGGTCGTCCTGGTCGTGGAGGGCGCGGCGCGGCCGGTCGCGGACGAGCCCGCCGACGGGGTGAACGTCGTGGCGGCGCCCGGCAGCGGCGACGACCGGATCGTGGAACTCGTCCGGGAGGCCCGGCCCGACACCGCGCACCTGGTGGTCACGGCCGACCGGGAGCTGCGCGCCCGCTGCGAGGCCGCCGGCGCCGCCGTCACCGGGCCGCGCTGGCTCCTGGAGCGCCTGTAGCCCCGGGCTAGAGCTCGACCTGGTGGCCTGCGCCGCGGAGCGCCTCCGTCGCGTCCTTCAGGCGGTGCTCGGGGACGAGGACGAGGTCGGCGTGGTAGGTGGATACCACGAAGACCGGCACCCCCGCGTCGGCGAGCGGCTGCACGAGCGCGGCCAGCGTGCCGGGCACGTCCAGGCCGTCCGGCTCGCCGTAGAACCCGACCCAGCGTTCCGCCTCGGTGAACGGCGACGCCTCCCGCACGACGGTGAGGCCCTCCGGGGCGCGGATCAGCGCGACCCAGTCGTCGTCCTCGGGGAACGTCGATTGCGGCAGATGCTCGACCAGAAACTGGCCCGGAACGTTGTGCAGGCGCTGCATGCGCCCACCCTATGACCGAGCGGGTCTGCGCGCGCGCCCCTATTCGGGCACGAGCCAGACCGCGCCCAGCGGCGGGACGCGCAGCACCGCGGACGCCGGCAGGCCGTGGCACGGCTCGCCGGACGCCTCGACATGGCCCAGGTTGCCGACGCCGCTGCCGCCGTAGTCGTAGGAGTCGGTGTTGACGACCTCGCGCCAGCGGCCCGCGCGGGGCAGGCCCAGCCGGTAGTCCTCGTGCGGGTTCCCGGCGAAGTTCACGACGCACGCCAGGACCGGAGGCTCGCCGTCGGCGCGGGGCGTCCCGTAGCGCAGGTAGGACAGGGTGTTGCCGCCCGCGTCGTTGCCGTCGATCCAGCGGAACCCCTCGTGGTCGCTGTCGCGCGTCCACAGCGCGGGCTCGGCGCGGTAGGCGCGGTTCAGGTCGCGGACGAGCTTCTGCAGCCCGAGGTGGTTGGCGCCCTCGGCGGCGTTCTCCAGCAGCCACCAGTCGAGCGGGCGCTCCTCCGCCCATTCGGCGCCCTGCCCGAACTCCTGGCCCATGAACAGCAGCTGCTTGCCGGGATGCGACCACATGTAGGCGAGCAGGGCGCGCAGCCCGGCGAACTGCTGCCACGCGTCGCCCGGCATCTTGCTCAGCAGCGAGCCCTTGCCGTGGACGACCTCGTCGTGCGACAGCGGCAGGACGTAGTTCTCCGAGAACGCGTACACCAGCGAGAACGTGATCTCGTTGTGGTGGTAGTGCCGGAACACCGGCTCGTGGCGCAGGTATTCGAGCGTGTCGTGCATCCAGCCCATGTTCCACTTGAACCCGAACCCGAGCCCGCCGAGGTGGGTCGGGCGGGACACGCCGGGCCAGGCCGTGGACTCCTCGGCGATCGTCATGACGCCGGGGTTGCGCTTGTAGACCGTCGCGTTCATCTCCTGGAGGAAGGAGATGGCCTCCAGGTTCTCGCGGCCGCCGTAGATGTTCGGCGACCACTCGCCCTCATTGCGCGAGTAGTCGAGGTACAGCATCGAGGCGACGGCGTCCACGCGCAGGCCGTCGATGTGGAACTCCTCCAGCCAGAACGACGCGTTCGCCACCAGGAAGTTGCGGACCTCGGCGCGGCCGTAGTTGAACACGAGCGTCCCCCAGTCGGGGTGCTCGCCGCGCGCCGGGTCGTCGTGCTCGTACAGCGCGGTGCCGTCGAACCGGGCCATCGCCCATTCGTCCTTGGGGAAGTGGGCCGGCACCCAGTCCATGATGACGCCGATACCGGCCTGGTGGAGCCGGTCGACGAGATGCCGGAAGTCGTCCGGGTTCCCGAACCGCGACGTGGGCGCGTAGTAGGACGTCACCTGGTAGCCCCAGGACGGGCCGTAGGGGTGCTCCGCCACCGGCAGCAGCTCGACGTGGGTGAACCCCATGTCGTGCACGTACTCGGTGAGTTCGTCGGCCAGTTCCTTGTACCCGAGCCCAGGGCGCCACGACCCGAGGTGCACCTCGTACACGCTCATCGGTTCGTGCAGCCAGTCGTGGTCCTTGCGGGCGTCCATCCACGCGCCGTCGCCCCACGTGTAGGACGAGGTGAACACGCGCGACGCCGTCGCCGGGGGGCGCTCGGTCCACTGCGCCATGGGGTCGGCCTTGGTGCGCCACACGCCGTCCGCGCCGAGGATCTCGTACTTGTAGCAGGTGCCGTCGCCGACGCCCGGCACGAACAGCTCCCACACGCCGGTGGAGCCGAGCGACCGCATCGGGTGGCCGCGGCCGTCCCAGTGGTTGAAGTCGCCGACCACGCGCACGCCGCGCGCCGTCGGCGCCCACACCGCGAAACCCGTCCCGTGCACGGTGCCGAGCGCGGACGCGTAGGAGCGGGGCTGCGCGCCGAGCGCCCGCCACAGCTCCTCGTGCCGCCCCTCGCCGATCAGGTGCAGGTCGAGTTCGCCGAGCGTCGGCAGGTGCCGGTAGGGGTCGTCCTGGAGCGTCTCGACGCCGTCCCCGTAGGTGACGGCGAGCCGGTAGTCGGGGACGGCCAGCGGCGCCGCGCGCTCGTCCTCGCCCGCGAGAGAGGCCCCCTTCGGCAGGGTGCCCTTGAACAGCCCCTGGTGGAAGTGGCGGAGCGGATGCCGGTCGCCGTTCGGCAGGACGACCTCGACCTTCTCCGCCAGCGGGCGCAGCGCCCGCACGGTCACGCCGTCCCTGCCCGGATGCGCCCCGAGGACGCCGTGCGGATCGTGGTGGTCGCCGCCGACGAGCCGGTCGATCTCCGCGCGCGTCACCCGTGCCATGACCTCATGGCCTCCCGTCACTGAGCCTTTACTTCTGTAGGAGTGCCCCGAGAAGCGGTGGTCTCACATGACCGGAGGACCTGTTTCCGCGAGCTTGACGTTCAAGATCGGCGAGCGCGCCGCGACCTGCGCGGGCGCGCTTGCGGCCGCACGGGCGGCTCGACTCTTCGTCGTGGGGTCGCGCCGAATGCTGCCGCCCGTGCGGCCACGTTCCGTGGGGCGGCTCCCCGCCCGCCGCCCGCTACCGGGTCACGTCCACCTCGCCCCAGGGGTGACAACGACCCCACCGCCCGAGGATCCACTCCTGTGTCACCTCAGCGACACAGGTACCTTGCGCACCGGAGCGCCCGGGCCCGGTCCGCCCCCGCTCGCGGACCGGGCCGCGCTGTTCCCCATGGCCTCCGGTCACCGGTCCCCGCGCCCTCCGTGCGTCTGCTCGACGAGCAGCCGGCGGAGCCCCTCCGAGTCGTCCGCCGCCACGGTCATCGCACATCCCGCCTGGAGTTCGGCGTCGGTGAGGTCGCCGATGCGGGTCGCGTACCAGCGTCCCGCGTCGCTGCGCCACACCTGCCAGCCCGGGAACTCCTCCTCGATGGCCGCCTTCAACACGTCGAAGTCGCCCATCAAGGTCGTCCCTTCCCCGAGGTCGTTCTTCTGTATACAAAAGTCTTACTCGGGCCAAGAGGTGTCAAGCTGTCCGTAAGCGGACCGTGCCCTCCGGGATAGCGCGTGGAAGGTATGGATGGCGGAGAGGGACGGGCCGGGATCGAACGCCGAGTCGAACATCGTTCGAACGCCGCGCCGGGCGCGTGCGGCGCAGAGTAGGGAGGTGACGCCGGTGCCGGACCGCCCCGCCTACCTGCGCATCGCCGACACGCTGCGGGAGGGGATCCGGGACGGCAGCCTCCCGCCGGGGACGCGGCTGCCGACCATCGCCGAGCTGTGCGAGACCCACGGCGTCTCCGAGATCGTCGTCCGGCAGGCCGTCGCGCTGCTGCGCGGCGAGGGACTCGTCGAGACCCGCCGCGGCGGCGGCACGCTCGTCAAGGTCGTGCCCCCGGCGCGCCGCGTCGCGATGGACCGGTACCGCGCGGTGACCCGGCCCCTCGCCGTCCCGGAGACCACCTTCACCCGCGACCAGAAGATCGACTGGGCGGACTACCGGCTCGACAAGGAGTTCACCCGGGTGCGGGCGGACGGCGAGCTGGGCGCGCTGTTCGAGCTGCCGGCCGGCACCGAGCTGCTGCGCCGCCGGTTCGTCTTCTTCGCGCGCGGGGAGCCGCAGCAGATCTCCGTCAACTACCTGCCGTGGGACCTCGTCGGCGACACCCCCGTCGCCGACCCGGCCCGCGAGCCGTGGCCCGGCGGGACGCTCGCGCAACTCGCCTACCTCGGGCACCCGCCCGTCCGGGTGGAGGAGGCCGTCCGCTCCCGGATGCCGACCCCGGAGGAGGCCGAGACCCTCCGCATGAGCGGCGGCGTCCCCGTCCTCGGCATCACCCGCCGGCTGCTGGCGAACGCCGGCGTGATGGAGGTCTGCCGCGAGATCGTCCTGCCCGCCGACCGCGTCGTCCTCGACTACGCGATCGACCTGTGAACCCCGTCCGCGCGCCGGGGTCAGCCCGCCAGGCGGGCCAGGGAGCGGAGCGGGACGGGGAGCCAGGACGGCCGGTTGCTCGCCTCGTAGCGGACCTCGTAGACCGCCTTGTCGAACTCGAACGCCCGCACCAGCGCCTCGTGCGCGGCCGGGTCGGGGCCGCCCGCGGCGGCGTAGCCGGCGCAGAACGCCGCGCGGTTGCGCTCGGCCCAGGCGCGGGCGCGCAGTTCGAGGGCCTCCGCGGTGCCGTCCGGCAGGCCGCCGCCGCGCGCGAGCAGGAACCGCGCCGCGTACTCGAAGGAGCGCAGCATCCCGGCGACGTCGCGCAGCGGGTGCGCGAAGGCGCGGCGCTCGCCCGGGGCGCGGGCCGGCTCGCCCTCGAAGTCCAGCAGCACCCAGCCCGCGTCGGTGCGCAGCACCTGCCCGAGGTGGTAGTCGCCGTGGACCCGCTGGAACTCCATCTCGGACGCGTCCGCCGCGACCCGGTCGAACACCTCGCGGATCGCGTGCGCGTGCGGGCGCAGCTCCGGGACGGCGGCGGTGACCTGGTCGAGCTGCTGGTTCATCCCGAAGACGATGCCGCGCAGCGCCTCGGGCGGCGTGCGCACCACGCCGAACGCGGCGGCGAGGTCGCGGTGCACCTCGGCGGTGGCGGCGCCGAGCCGCTCCGCCTCCGCGGCGAAGTCGCCGCCGGCGTCGCCCGCGTCCCCGGCCGTGACCTCGCCCGACGGGCCCGGCGGGGTGGGCTGGGCGAACCAGTCGCGGACGCTGGTGAGGGCGAGCTGCCAGCCGTCCGTCGCGGTGCGCAGGAACTCCGACAGCAGCGCGAGCGTGACCGGCTCCGCTGCGGGCTCGGCGGGGTCGCCGGGGTCGAGCTCGATCCAGCCGTGGACGGCGGCGATGTGCTCGCAGCCCTGGCGGGTCAGCGCGAGGTTGACCTCCAGGTCGGGGTTGACGCCGGGGGACAGCCGCCGGAACAGCTTGCAGATATAGGCGTCGCCGAAGATCAGTGAGGTGTTGCTCTGCTCGGCCGAGGTCGGCAGCCCCTCCAGGCCGGTGCGGATGCCGGTGCCGGGCGCGCGGCGGAACCGCAGCGGCCCGACGGCCGCCTCGCTCGCCATGAGGTCGAGCAGCACGCGGGTCAGGTCGGGGTCGTGGGCGGCGTCGTACACGTGCCCGGTGATCGGCGGGTGCCCGGCGGCCCGTCCGATCTCCACGTGCTGGAGCCGGTCGGGGAGTTCGCGGCGGACGCCGAGGAGGAGCTGGTAGTGGTCGGTGGTGCCGTTCTGGCGGACGTCGAGGACGAGGTGGTGCAGGGCGGGGTCGCCGGTGCGCAGTTCGGTGGCGGTGCCGAGGGACAGCTCGTCGATGGGTTCGTCCTTGCCGCCGAACCACCGCTGCCGGGGCAGCCAGTCGGACAGGAGCCGGACGAGGGAATGGTCTGGCGGCGGCACGGCTACATCACTCCTTCTCCCGGGTCGTGCTCGGCGGGCGGCGGCGGGAGCAGGAACCAGTAGAAGCCGTGCCCGGGGAGCGTCAGCAGGTAGGGCAGGTCGCCGATGGCGGGGAACTGGACGCCGCCCATGCATTCGATGGGCGCGGTGCCCCGGAACCGCCGCAGGTCGAGCTCGACCGGCTGCGGGAAGCGGGACAGGTTGTTCACGCAGAGGACGGTGTCCATGCCGCCCCACTGGTTGCCGTCCGACCCGTCGATCTCGCGGGTGAAGGCGAGGACGGAGGGGTTGGAGGCGGAGAGTTCGACGTAGGAGCCGACGCCGAAGACGGGGTGGCGCTGCCGGATCTCGA
>NZ_JBFARO010000169.1:0-15421 GCF_040677125.1 Actinomadura sp. NPDC049382 | reverse complement strand
GAACTGGTCGTGATCGGCGCGGCCGGCGACCCGGTCGGCGTCGCGATGGCGCTGGAGCTGCCCGCCCGCTCCCCGCGCCCGGTGATCGCGGTCCGGGACGGCGGCGGCCCCCCGCCGCGCCGGGTCGTCGTCGGCACCGACGGGTCGGCGGGCTGCCGCGCCGCCCTCGGCTTCGCCGCCGAGGAGGCGGCGCTGCGCGGCTGGGACCTGCACGTCGTCTACGGCTGCTGGGAGCCCGGCGCCGTCGCCGAGTCCGAACTCCCCCTGTTCCACGACCGCGAGCTGCTCGCGAGGACCCGCGCGGCCGAGCTGGCGGAGGTCGTGGAGCCGGTGCGCCGCCGCTACCCGGAGCTGCGCGTCGAGGCGTCGCCGCTGCTGGAACGCCCCCTCGACGCCCTGCGGGCGGCCGCGGACGGCGCCGGCCTCGTGGTGCTCGGGGAGCGGAGCGCCGGCCCCGGCCTCGGCGCGATCGCCACCGGCATGCTGCGCCGCGACAGCCGGACCCTCGCGATCGTCCCGGCCGGGCGGGCGGCCGAGACGCGCGCGCACGGCCCCGGCCCCCGCGTCCCCGCCCGGCACGCCTAGCCGGCGCGCCCGTCAGGGGTCGGTGACCAGGGCCTCGGTGGCGTGCAGCGCCGGGCCCGTCGGCAGGTCGGGGTCGAGGATCAGCTGGAGCAGCAGGCCGTCCAGCATGGCGGTGAACAGCATCGCGGTGCCCTCGTGCCGCTCGGCCGGCCAGTCCGGGCACAGGTGCGCCAGCCGCGCCGCGATCCGGGCCCGGACGGTGCGCGACCAGTCCCGCCGCTCGGCGCCCATCCGCGGATCGCGCAGCGCCCTGACCAGCAGCTCGGCCGCGAGCCGCAGGTTGCGCTCGCCGGCCGCCATGCGCGGCACGAGATCGCGCAGCGTGCGCAGCGCCGCCGGGGTGTCGGGCGCGGCGATCAGCGCGTCCACCACCGGATCGATGATCATCTCGCTGGCGCGCTGCGCCACCGCGATGTGCAGGCCCGGCAGCCCGTTGAAGTAGTGGTGCAGCAGCCCCGGCCGGGTCCGCGCGCGGTCGGTCACGGCGCGCGCCGTCACCGCCGGCCAGCCGCCCTCGGCGAGCAGGTCGAGGCCGATCCCCACCAGCTGGTCCCTGCGCGCCCGCCCGCGAGGAGTCGACGCTTCCCCCGCGCCGGAAGGGTCCTCGTGGGTCATGCCGCCCAAGCTATCCCAACCCTTGCACCGTGCAAAGATCATCACCGGCGGGAACGCCCTTCCCCGGCTTCCTTGCACTGTGCAAGGATGAGCCCCCCCCAGGACGAGGCGCCGTGGTCGCTCGGAGGCAGGACGTGACCGGATACACCGCCCCCGTCCGGCCGCTGTCCATCGACATCACCGTCGAGCGCCGCTGCATCGTGCTGCGGCTGGGCGGCCACCTCGTCACCGACAACGTGCCCCGGCTGAGCCGCTGGCTCGACCGCATCGGGCGGCTGGAGGGCGGCGTCCTCGTCGCCATGGACCTGCAGGGCGTCGTCGGCTGCGACTCCGTCGGCGTCGACGCGCTCGTCGACGGCGCGGGCCGCATCCGCCGGGCCGGCGGCCTCCTCATCGCCGCGCACTACCCCGACGCCTGCGCGGCCCACCGCGCGCGGGCCGCCCTGGAGACGCGCCCCACCGTCCACGACGCCATCGACGAGCTCCGCGACCGGCACGGCTGACCCCTACCGCGACGCGGAAGGGCGCGGCGGCCGTTTCGACCGGCCACCGCGCCCCCGCGCCCGTACGGTCAGGACTCCGCGCGCTCGCGCTCCGCGCGCAGCTGGAGCGCCACGTCGATGATCATGTCCTCCTGGCCGCCGACGTAGCCGGCCTCGCCGACCTTCTGCAGGATCTCGTGCACCGGGACCTCGTACCGCTTCCCGGCCCGCTCGGCGTGCAGCAGGAAGCTGGAGTACACGCCCGCGTACCCCTGCGTGATCGCGCCCCGGTCGGCGAACGGCAGCCGGTGCAGGAACGGCTTCACCACGTCGTCCGCGGCGGCCATCACGCCCTGCACGTCCACGCCCGTCGGGACGCCGAGCCGCTCGAACGTCGGCACCAGCACCTCGGTGGGGGAGTTGCCCGCCCCCGCGCCGAGCGCGCACAGCGCCCCGTCGATCTGCAGCGCGCCGTTCTGCTGCGCCAGCACCGAGTTCGCGACGCCCAGCGACAGGTTCTGGTGGCCGTGGAAGCCGACCTGCGCCTCGTGCCCGATCTCCTTGACGACCGCGCTGATCCGCTCCTGCGCCTCGCCGAGCACGAGCGCGCCCGCCGAGTCGACGACGTACACGCACTGCGCGCCGCCGTCCACCATGATCCGGGCCTGCTGCGCCAGCACGTCCGGCCGCACCCGGTGCGACATCATCAGGAACCCGACGGTCTCCATGCCGAGGCCGCGGGCGGCGGCGAAGTGCTGCAGCGAGACGTCCGCCTCGGTGCAGTGCGTCGCGATGCGGGCGACGGACGCGCCCGCGTCGTGCGCCAGCTTCAGGTCCTCGACCGTGCCGACGCCCGGCAGCATCAGCACCGCGATCTTCGCGCGGGTCGCCTCGTCCACCGCGGCGGCGACGAGCTTGACGTCGTCCTCCAGCGAGAAGCCGTAGTTGAACGACGAGCCGCCGAGGCCGTCGCCGTGCGTGACCTCGATGACCTCCACGCCGGCCGCGTCCAGCGCGTGCACGACCCCGCGGACCTGCTCCTCGGTGAAGCGGTGCGCCATCGCGTGGCTGCCGTCCCGCAGCGTCGAGTCGGTGATCCGGATCTTCGCCGGGGTCTCCTGCGCGGCGCTCATGATGCCACCTTCCTACGCGCGATCTGCTCGCCCACCCGGGCCGCGGCCGCGGTCATGATGTCGAGGTTGCCGGCCCACGGCGGCAGGTAGTCGCCGTTCCCGCGGACCTCCAGGAACACCGCGACGCGGGCCATCCCGTTCCAGATGTCGCGGGGCTCGTCGAACTGCGGCTCGGCGCGCAGCGTGTAGCCGGGCACGTACACCGCGACCTCGGCCACCATCTTCTCGATCGAGTCCTGGATCGCCTTGGTGTCGGCGTCCGACGGGATCGCGCAGAACACCGTGTCCCGCATGATCATCGGCGGGTCCACCGGGTTCAGGATGATGATCGCCTTGCCCCGCCCGGCGCCGCCGACCTTCTCGATCGCGCGGGCCGTGGTCTGGGTGAACTCGTCGATGTTCGCGCGCGTGCCGGGCCCGGCCGAACGCGACGCGATGGACGCGACGATCTCCGCGTACGGGACCGGGACGACCGACGACACCGCGTGCACGATCGGGATCGTCGCCTGCCCGCCGCAGGTGATCATGTTGAGGTTCGGGGCGTCCGACAGCGTGTCCAGGTTCACCGGCGGGCACACGAGCGGGCCCGTCGCGGCGGGCGTCAGGTCGATCGCCGTGATCCCCGCCTCCTCGTAGCGGGGCGCGTTCGCCAGATGCGCCTTCGCCGACGTCGCCTCGAACACGAGGTCGGGCAGCGTCGGCTGCTTCAGCAGCCAGTCCACGCCCTCCGCCGAGGCCGGCACGCCGAGCTTGCGGGCGCGCTCCAGCCCGTCCGACTCCGGCACCACCCCGATCATCGAGTGGACGTCGATCAGCTCGCTGCGCATCAGCTTGACCAGCAGGTCGGTGCCGATGTTGCCCGGCCCGACGATGGCCGCCGTCAGCTTGCTCATGCCTCCTCCTTTCCGAACCGGGCGGTCACGGAACCGATCCCGGCGAACGTCGCCGTCAGGGTCTCGCCGGGCGCCACCGGCACGGCCGCGGTGATCGAGCCGGGCAGCACCACGTGCCCCGCCTCCAGGGACACGCCGCGCTCGCCGAGCACGTTCGCCAGCCACACCAGCGCGTTGATCGGCGAGCCCAGCACCGCGCCGCCGGCGCCGGTGTCGATCAGGTCGCCGTCGCGGCGCAGCAGGCAGCCCATCAGCGACAGGTCCAGGTCGTCCAGCCGGACCGGGCGGGTGCCGAGCACCACGCCGCCGCTGGAGGCGTTGTCGGCGATCGTGTCCGGCAGGGTGATCTTCCAGTCCGCGATGCGGGAGTCGATGACCTCCAGCGCCGGCAGCACGTACTCGACGGCGGCGACGGCGTCCGCCGCGGTCGCGCCGGGCCCGGCGAGCGGGCGGCCGAGCACGAACGCGATCTCCGGCTCGATCCGGGGCTGCAGGAACCGGCCGGCGTCGATCGGGGCGCTCTCCTGCAGGAACATCGTGTCCAGCAGGACGCCGAAGTCCGGCTGGTCGACGCCCATCTGGCGCTGCATCGCGGCCGAGGTCAGCCCGACCTTGTGCCCCTTGATCCGCGCCCCGGCGGCGGTCCACGCCTCGACCTGGGCGAGCTGGACCGCGTAGGCGTCGGCCACCGACATCTCCGGATGGTCCTTCGTCAGCGGCGAGATGGGAGTGCCGGTGGCGTACGCGTCCAGTAGCGCCGCCGCGGCCTTCTCCACGGAACCCGGGTCCATTGGGGCCGTCCTTTCGTTGTCTGCCGAGGCCGAGCCTCCCCCGTCCCGGTCGCGGCGGGCAATCCGCGCGTCCCGCGTGGTGGGACACATCTTCTACAGTGGCGGGCATGCCGCCCGACGACACGTTCCTGCGCCGCGCCGTCGCCGTGCTGACCGCGTTCCGGGCCGACGACGACGGCCTCGGCGCCGCCGAGCTGGCCCGCCGCAGCGGCCTGCCCAAGTCCACCGCGCACCGGATCGCGCTCGACCTCGCCGAGGCGGGCCTGCTGGAGCGCGACGGCACGCGGGTGCGGCTCGGGCTGAAGCTGTTCGAGATCGGGCAGCGGGTGCCGCGCCAGCGGGTGCTGCGGGACGCCGCCGCCCCCTACATGTCGGACCTGCGGGAGGCGACCCGGCAGACCGTCCACCTCGCGGTGCTGGAGGGGGCCGAGGTCGTCTACGTGGAGATCCTCGGCTCGTCCGGCGGGCCGCGGCTGCCGTCCCAGGTCGGCGGGCGGCTGCCCGCGCACGTCACCGGGGTCGGCAAGGCGATCCTGGCGTTCTCCCCGCCGGAGGCGGTGCAGGCCGTGCTGGACGCCGGGCTGGCCAAGCGGAGCGGGCGCAGCGTCACCGCGCCGGGGCTGCTGGCCAAGGAGCTGACGCGGATCCGCCGCGAGGGCGTCGCCTACGACCGGGAGGAGTCCGGCGCCGGGATCGTGTGCGCGGCCAGCCCCGTCCTCGGCGCCGACGGCCAGGCGCTCGGCGCGCTGTCGGTGTCGGGCTGGGCGACGAAGATGCGCCTCGCCGCGGTGGCCCCGGCCGTCCACACCGCCGCGCTCACCCTCTCCCGCACCCTGTCAGCGGGGAAGGTGGCGGGCCAGTAGCTGGGCCAGGTGCTCGCCGTCGCGGCCCGCCAGGTCGGCGAGCTGGGTGCGGCAGCTGAACCCGTCGGCGAGGACGACCTCGCCCTCGCCCGCCTTCCGGACGGCCGGGAGGAGCGACGTCTCGGCGACCGCCACCGAGACGTCGTGGTGGCCCTTCTCGACGCCGAAGTTCCCGGCGAGGCCGCAGCAGCCGCCGACCCTGCCGACGTCCGCGCCCGCCTCCGCCAGCAGGGCCGCGTCGGCCGTCCAGCCCATGACGGCGTGGTGGTGGCAGTGCGGCTGCGCGACGCCCGCCACGCCGGACAGGTCGGGCGGCGTCCAGCCGGGGGTCTCGGCGAGCAGCTCGGCGAGGGTGCGGGTCGCGGCGGCCACCTCGCGCGCGGCGGCGGCGTCCACGCCGCGCAGCAGCTCCGCCGCGTCCGAGCGCAGCACGCCCGTGCAGGACGGCTCCATCCCGACGACCCTCGCCCCGCGCCGCACGTGGGGGAGCAGCGCGCGGACGGTCTGCCTGGCCTGCGCGCGCGCCCCGTCGAGCTGGCCGGTGGAGATCCACGTGATGCCGCAGCACACCGGGCGCTCGGTCACGATCACCCGGTAGCCGGCGTGCTCCAGCACCTTCACCGTCGCCTTGCCGACCTCGGGGGAGAACGCGTCGGTGAAGGTGTCCACGAAAAGCACGACGTCGCCGTGCCGCCCCTCGGGGCTGCGGTGTGAGGCGAACCAGCGCCGGAACGTCACCGGGGCGAACTCGGGCAGCGAGCGCCGCCGGTCGATCCCGGCGCCCCACGCGAGCAGCGGCCTCAGGGCGCGCGACCGCATCACCGCGTTCACCGCCCTGACCGACGCGGGCGCCTTCGCCGCGAGGCGCGTCCAGCGCGGGAGCCAGCCGAGCGCGTAGTGGGAGCGGGGCCGGAGCTTCCTCCGGTACCGCCGGTGCAGCGCCTCCGCCTTGTAGGACGCCATGTCGACCCCGGTCGGGCAGTCGGACGCGCACCCCTTGCAGGACAGGCACAGGTCGAGGACGTCGTGCAGCGCGTCGGACTTCCAGCCGTCCGGGCCCAGCTTGCCGCTGACGACCTCCTGCAGGACGCGCGCCCGCCCGCGCGTGGAGTCCTTCTCCTCGCGGGTCGCGAGGTAGGACGGGCACATCACGCCGCCCGCCGCCGTGTTGTCGGCGCGGCACTTGCCGACGCCGGTACACCGGTGCACGGCGCGCGACAGGTCGCCGCGGTCGTCCCGGTAGGCGAGACCGAGCCCGCGGTTCAGCGGGACGAGCTGCACCGCGCGCAGATCGTCGTCCACCGGCGCCGGGCGGACGATCACCCCCGGGTTCAGCACGTCCCCGGGGTCGAACACGTCCTTGACGGCGGAGCACAGCGCCAGCGCCTCCGGCGAGTACATGTGCGGCAGCAGCTCGCTGCGGGCGCGGCCGTCGCCGTGCTCGCCCGACATGGTGCCGCCGTGCCGCGCCGCCAGCGCGGCCGCCTCGTTCAGGAAGTCACGGAAGACCCGCGCGCCCTTCGCCCGGCCGAACGGGAAGTCGATCCGCACGTGGACGCAGCCGTCGCCGAAGTGCCCGTACGGGACGCCGAACAGCCGGTACTCCGCCAGCAGCGCCTCGAACTCCCGCAGGTAGGCGCCGAGCCGCTCGGGCGGGACGGCCGCGTCCTCCCAGCCGGCGTGGGCCTGCTCGCCGTCCGGCGTCCGCGCGACGAGCCCGGACCCGTCCTCGCGGATCCGCCACAGCGCGTCCGCGAGCGCCATGTCCTCCACGACCATGGAGCCGCGGCAGCCGGAGTCGCCGACGACCTTGCGGGCGGTGCCGCGCAGCGCCCCGATCTCGGCCCCGGCCAGCTCCACCAGCAGCCACCCGGACCCGTCCGGCAGCGGCGGCACCGCGGCGGCGCCCCGCCGCTCCCGCACCACGCCCGTGATCCGCGAGTCGAGCCCCTCGCAGGCCACCGGCCCGTGCGGCAGGATCGCCGGGACGGCGTCGGCGGCCTCCGCCATCGACCCGTAGCCGAGCACGACCAGCACCCGGCAGGCGGGCTCGCACACCATCCGCAGCCGCGCGGCCAGGGTCAGCGCGAGCGTCCCCTCGCTCCCGGCCAGCGCCCGCGCGACGTCGAAGCCCCGCTCCGGCAGCAGGTGCTCCAGCGAGTAGCCCGACACCTGCCGCCCGAACCGGCCGAACTCCGTGCGGATCAGCGCCAGGTTCTCGCCCACCAGCCCGCGGAGGCCCTCCAGGAGGGGGCTCCCGGCCGGGCCGCCGGGGACGTCGCCGAGCCGGAGCCGCTCGCCGGAGCCGGCCACCACGTCGAGGCCGAGGACGTTGTCGCTCGTCCGGCCGTAGCCGAGCGCCCGCGACCCGCACGCGTTGTTGCCGATCATGCCGCCCAGCGTCGCCCGCGTCCGGGTGGACGGATCGGGCCCGAACCGCAGCCCGTGCCCGGCCGCCAGCGCATGCAGCCGCGCCTGCACGATCCCGGGCTCGACCAGCGCCGTCCCCGCCTCGGAGTCGATCTCCAGCACCCGGTTCAGGTGGCGGCTCGCGTCCACGACGACGCCCGGCCCGACCGCGTTGCCCGCGATGGACGTGCCGGCGCCGCGCATCGTCAGCGGCACCCCGAGCCGGCGGCACACCTCCAGCACCGCGGGCAGCTCCGCGGTCTCCCGGGGCGTCACGACGACCGCGGGCGGCACCCGGTAGAGCGAGGCGTCGGAGGAGTACATGGCCCGCGCGAGCGCGGAGTCGTCCACGCCGCCGACCCCGGCCGCGCGCAGCGCCGCCGCCAGTTCGCCCTGCTCGGGATGCTCGGTCACGCCCCCACGGTAGGACATCGGGCCCGCGCCGCGCCGTGCCGCCCGCCGCGATGCGCCTTTCGTCCACATAAATGCCGACAGGGTGGACGGCATCGCGGATCAATAAATGATCGACAAATGTCGCCGGTGGCGCTCCGGTTAGGAATGACTGCCCTTGTTGACCGCTCGCGGGCCTGCCTAGACTCAACGCTGTCAGGGCCAATACATAAACGGTCATGAAAATCGGGGGAACGCGCAGTGGCGGACTCGCCAGGGAAATGTCATCCACCCGTGCCGCGACCGCGGCAGCCGGCCGGGGAATCGCTGGCCGCCGCATTCGATCCGCATCTTTTCCGCAGGAATTCCGAACTGGCCGCCGGGCGGCTGGAGACCTATCTGGCGGACCTGTCGGTCCGCGGCCTGGACCTCACCGACCCGGCGGTGCTGGCGCGGGCCGCGCGGTCGCTGATGGCGACCGGGCACGAGGGCGTCGCCGCGTTCGACGAGAAGCGCCTGGCCGGCATCATCGACCTCTACGTCCGGACCGGCATCCAGGTCCACTCGCCCGGCTACATGGGCCGCCAGTTCTCCGGGGCCGTCCCGCTGGCCGGCGTGATCGACTTCGTCAGCGCCGTCGTCGGCCAGCCGTCCTCCTTCTACGAGGCGGGGCAGCTCCCGCTCACGGCCGAGCGCATCATGGCCGACGAGCTCAACCGGTTCATCGGCTGGGAGCCGGGCCGCTTCGCGATGGTCACCACCTCGGGCGGCTCGCTGGCCAACCTCACCGCGCTGCTGGCCGCCCGCAACCGCGCCTTCCCCGGCATCTGGGCGCGCGGCCGGCACGGCGGCGGCCCGGCCCCGGCGATCGCCGTCAGCGAGGACGTCCACTACAGCGTGACCCGGGCCGCCGGCGTGCTCGGCGTCGGGGAGGCGCGGCTGGTCCGGCTGCCGGTGAACCGGCGCGGGCAGATCATCGCCGAGCGGGTGCCGGCCGTGCTCGCCGCGGCCGAGCGGCGGGGCCTCGCGGTGTTCTGCCTGGTGGCCTCCGCCGGCACCACGGCGCTCGGCGCGTTCGACCCGGTCGACCGGCTCGCCGCCGTCGCCGCCGAGCGCGGCATCTGGCTGCACGTCGACGGCGCGCACGGCGCCAGCCTGCTGGTGTCGGACCGGCTGCGGCACCGGCTGCGGGGCATCGAGAAGGCCGACTCGCTGACCTGGGACGCGCACAAGATGATGTTCGTCCCCGCGCCCTGCACCCTGCTCTTCTACCGGAACGCCCAGGCCGCACTCGGCGCGTTCCGGCAGCGCGCCAGCTACGTATTCGACGAGGAACCCGATCCATTCTGCGAATTCGACAGCGGCGACAAGAACTTCGAATGCACGAAACGGCCGATGATCATGCCGTTGTGGACGCTATGGGCCGTCTACGGCCGCGCGCTGTTCGCCGAGAAGATCGAATACCTGTGCCGGCTCACCCGGGACGCGCACGGCATTCTGCGGAGCGAACCCGATTTCGAGACGCTGCATCTGCCGGAGGCGAACATCCTCTGCTTCCGCTACCGCCCGCCGGGCGTCCCCGCCGGCCGGGTGCACCGCCTCCAACTGCAGATCCGCGACCGGGTCCGGCGATCGGGGCGCTTCTTCATCTCCAAGGTCGACGTGCGGGGCACCGCCGCGCTGCGCGTCGTGATGATGAACCACCAGGCCGGCACCGAGCACGTCCGGATGCTGCTCGCCGAGATCAGGGACACCGGCGAGCGGGTGCTCCGCGACGGGAACCCGTGACGAACAGGAGTGCGCGATGAGCGTTGTGCGACTGGACCGGGCGGCCGACGCCGCCGAGCTCGCCGCCCGGCTGATCCCCGACGAGGAGATGGAGCCGTGGTCGGTCGACACCGTCCCCGACCTGCCGTCGTTCGCGGGCAAGATGCGGGCGTGCGAGCGGCTGTGCGGCGTCCCGTACAGCGAGACGCCCCACGAGGTGCAGGACGCCCTCGTCCTGCGCCGCCTGCAGCAGATGGTCAACACGGTGCTGCTCAACCCGCTGTGGAAGGAGCGGCTCAGCGCCGCCGGGATCACCGGCCCGCCCGCCACCTACGCCGAGTGGGAGCAGATCCCGCTGTCGGACAAGGCCGTCCAGCGCGACATGGTGATGGGCGCGCGGCCCGGCGTCGTCGTGCCGCTCAGCCGCGGCGGCTTCGAGGTCGTCGCCAGCGGCGGCACCAGCGACGGGCTCCCGCTGGAGATCGTCTACTCGCTGCGGGAGCTGCGCGACACCTACCGGGTCGCCGGCGCGTTCATGGGCACCTACCAGCTCCGCGGCCACCTGCGCGGCGGCGACCCGAAATGGCTGTTCACCAACCTCGCCGACTACCAGATGTGGAGCAGCGGCACGATGGTCGGCGGCGTGCTCCAGCAGGTGCCGGGCGTCAACTACATCGGCGCCGGCCCCGTCACCGGGCCCGTCCTGGAGCACATGTTCTCCTACCCGGGGCCGAAGGCGATGATGGGCATCTCCGCGGGCGTCGCCGTCCTCGCCGACCTCGGCGCCGGGCTCGGCCGCGAGGCGCGGGAGAACTTCCGCGTCGCCCTCTACGGCAGCGGCGTCCTGCCGCACCGCAAGCGGGCCGAGCTGCGCGCGCTGTACCCGAACGTCGCGATCCTCAGCTACTTCGCCGCGACCCAGGCCGAGACCATCGGCCTCCAGCTCCGCGACGACTCGCCCTGCCTGGCGGCGGTGCCGGGCCTGCACCTGGTCGAGATCGTGGACGAGGCGGGCCGCGCGGTCGCCGAGGGCGAGGAGGGCGAGCTCGTCGTCACCCGGCTGCACGCGCACGAGGCGCCGCTGCTGCGGCTCAAGCTCGGCGACCGGATGATCCGCCGCCCGTCCCTGGACGGCCCCGGGCTGAAGACCCGCCGGTTCGAGTTCGCCGGCCGCACCGGCGACGTGCTGCACCTCAACGACAGCCAGTACTCGGCCGCGCTGGCCTACGAGGCCCTGCGCGACGACCTGTGCACGGCCACCGGCATCGACCTGGACGAGGCCGCGCACGAGATCCAGTTCGTCAACCACCGCGAGGCCAGGACGATCACGCTGCTCGCGGCGGTCGACGACCCCGACGGGCTCGGCCGCGAGGTCGGCTCGGCGCTCGGCCACGCCGGTCTCCAGCGGCTGTTCACCGGTGCGATGCCCCGGTCGCTGTCGCTGTTCAACGACCGGGAGGCCACCCGGGCGGCGGTGGAGCGGTCCGGATACGGGTTCCGGGTCTCCTTCGTGCACCGGTCGTCCCCCGAGATAGAGCGGACGGCCGTCGGCAAGGTCCCCCTCGTACGCGACCGGGGGTGACGGGCAATGGTCAGGACAGGAGCGGAGAAATGAAACCGAACGTCAACATCGTCGTCCTCGTGGACGTCGTCGGAGCGCTGTCGGACGGGACCCTCCACAACGGGAACCTCTCGCTGATCGACGACGGGCAGTTCGACAGCGCCGGGCAGGGCACCACGGACCTGTGCACCGTCGTCGCACCGGGCCAGGTCGTCCAGTGGAGCGCGGTCGCCGTGGACGTGCAGACACCGGTCGAGATCCGGAGCATCTCGTTCCTCGGCGCCCCCGGCCCGCCGCCCGCCGGAGGCGGCGGGCAGGCGGGGGAGGCCGAGACCAAGACCCCGGACGTCCTGGTCTGGTCCGGGATCGTCCCCGCCCACCTCGTGCCCGGCGCGCGCTACGGGTACCGGCTCGAACTCCAGATGCACGAGGGCCGGAACAGCGTGCTGGGCCTCGAGACCGCCGCGCTCATGTGCGCGTGACCCCCGACCCGAAGGCGGACCCATGGCACAGCAGCAAGCCATCATCGTGATGGTCGACATCGCCGGCGCGCTCCAGGACCGGAACCTCAAGGGCAACATCTACCTCTTCGACAACATGAAGTTCCTCGGCTCCACCGGCGACGGGACCGAGGACCTCGTCACCGCGATCCCCGGCACGTACTGGAGCGACGGGTCGCAGGGCACCGAGCAGGTGCTGAACTGGGCGCTCGCCAGCCTCGGCTCCATCCCGCCGACCGTGCCGCGCAGCTACCACGCCGACCGGGCGGGGGCCATCGACCGGGAGGCGCTGGCGGAGATCGGCGCCGTCGCCGACCGGGCCCCGGACCCGTCCGTCGACACCACCGCCGACCTGGAGCACCTGCGCCGCCGGGTCGGCACGCACGCCCGCCGGCCGCGCGGCAGCCGCGGGCTGGCCAGCGCCAAGGTCCTCGACGTGACCGGCAACGCCGTCACCGGCGAGGACGCCGCCTACAACTACCCCCCGCCGATCATCACCGACCTCACCGGCGAGGCGGTGGACGAGAAGATCATCTACCCGGCGCAGTACGGCTCCCCGGACATGGTGTCCGACGGCTGGTACTGGTCGGCGACGGTCGACACGGCCCGTCCGGGGACCTACTCCTACACGATGCACATCCAGCTCCACGAGCTGGTGTACCGCAACGGGGAGCCCGTCTGGGAGTCGGTCGACATGACCTGGCGGTCGGCCATCCGGGTCACGACCGAGCCGAAGCGCAACGCGTTCACCGGGGCGGGGCTCGGCCACCTGCCCATGCCAGCCGTCCCGCCGTCGTAGCCCGCGGGCCGCGGCCCCCGGCCCGCGGCCCGCGCACCGCGCACCGCACCCGAAAACGGAGGAGCCCCATGCCCCCGAGGACAAGACCCGCCGACGCCAAGCCCGCGCGTCCCGTCACGATCGTCGCCGTGGTGGACCCGGTCGCGATCATCGCGTCCGGCTCGCTGGACCACAACGTCTACCTGTACGACACCAACAAGTCCGCCGGGTCGACCGGCTTCGGCACCGAGCGGCTGCGCACGACGGTGCGGGCCGGCGACCGGCTCATCTGGAACGTCGTCGTGCTGGAGTGCGAGACCTACGCCTCCCTCGACGACATCGTGATCGACGCGAGGGTCTGCGAGCCCGAGCGCAGGGTGTTCCCGGGCACCGACATCGTCTACTGGACCGGCACGGTGAAGAAGGCCGTCACCGAGCCGGTGGCCTACCGGCTGAAGTTCCGGCTCGGCACCCTCACCGAGTCGTTCGCCCTGTCGACGCCGGCGCTGGCCGGCCCGGCCCCCGCCGCCGGCCGGCCCGGCGCGGTGAAGGAGCGGTCATGAGCACCCCGCGGAGCGCCGAGCGCTCGGACGAGCGCGGCCAGCTGAACTCGGTCCAGCTCAACATCGTGACGCTGGTGAACATGGAGCGCGCGACCTCGACCGGCTCGCTCGACGGCGCCCTGTTCATGATGGACAACAGCCTCGGCGGCACCGGGCAGGGCACCGACCACCTGGAGACGATCTGCAAGCAGGGGCAGGTCATCAACTGGATCATCCGGCCGGTGGAGATGGAGAAGCGGCCGGACGGCACCTGGCCCCCGATGCCGAAGATCAGCAACCTGGTGTTCCTGGACACCGAGAAGGGCGACGAGGAGGACGTCGCCGAGCGCCGCATCACCACCGAGCTGAAGATCTACGGGGCGCCCGACCTCATGCGGTCGCCGTACACGCCCGTCTATTACTACTGGGCGGGGGCCGTCCAGAGCACCGCGCGGCCTGGCCTGTACCACTACCGGTTCGTGCTCGAACTGGAGCAGGACGGCTCCAAGCAGAAGGTCTACCTGAGCCCCAAGCGCCACGCGGCGCTGCGGGTCCTGGAGGTCTGACACAGGGTCGCGCCCACCGCGCCGACCGGGCCCGCCGCACCGGCCCGGTCGGCGCGCCGTCGTCGCCGGGCGCGTCCTGACGAGACCGTCGGCCTGACGGGACCGTCGGCCTGACGGGACCGTCGGCCTGACGGGACCGTCGGCCTGACGGGACCGTCGGCGGGACGAAGGTCCCTTCAGCGCGCCGCCGCTCTCCGCGAGGGTGAGATCGGACCCGGCGGGTACCGATCATGGTTACCCGCCGGGGGTCCGGGAACGATCACGGGAACCTGGCGGGGAGCGATGGAAGCGGTGCGTGGGGTGGCCGAGCGAGACGAGAGCAAGCCCGGGCCGCCGGGGGCCGGGCGGCCCATGGTCATGCTGGCGATGGCCACACTGGGGTTCGCGGTCAACTTCTGGGCGTGGGCCCTGCTCAGCCCGCTCGGCCCGAGGTTCAAGGACTCGCTGGACCTGACGTCGTTCGAGCAGTCGCTGCTCGTGGCGGTGCCGGTGGTGGTGGGGTCGCTCGGGCGGATCCCGGTGGGGGCGCTGACCGACCGGTTCGGCGGGCGGGTGATGTTCCCCGCGGTGTCGCTGATCACGATCGTGCCCGTGCTGTACCTCGGGCTGGCCGGGCACTCGTCGCTGCCGGCGCTGCTGGTCGGCGGCTTCTTCCTCGGCATCGGCGGGACGGCGTTCGCGATCGGGGTGCCGTTCGTGAACGCGTGGTTCCCGCCGGAGCGGCGCGGGCTGGCGATCGGGATCTTCGGCGCGGGGATGGGCGGCACCGCCATCAGCGCGCTGACGACCGTCAAAGAGGTCGACAGGTACGGGATGGAGTTCCCGTTCGAGGTGATGGCGGTCCTGCTCGCGGTGTACGCGGTCGTCGCGTGGCTGGTGCTGCGGGAGGCCCCCGGCCGCACCGCCCCCACCGAGCCGCTGGCGAAGCGGCTGGCGGCGACGGTCCGGCTGAGCGTCACCTGGCAGATGTCGGCCCTGTACGCGGTCGCCTTCGGCGGCTACGTCGCGTTCTCGGTGTACCTGCCCACCTACCTGAAGGCCGAGTACGGGCTGTCGCAGGCGGACGCCGCGAACCGGATGGCGGGCTTCGTGCTGCTGGCCGTGGTGATGCGGCCGGTCGGCGGCTGGCTGTCGGACCGGATCGGCGCGGTGCGCGTGATGACCGCGGCGCTCGCGGTGACCGTGGCCGGCGCCGTGGCGCAGTCGTTCGCGCCCGCGCTCATGCCGGTCGGGACCATCGCGTTCCTGGCCATGGCCGCCGCGCTCGGCGCCGGGAGCGGCGCGACGTTCGCGCTGGTCGCCCGGCTGGCCCCGGCGAACAAGGTCGGCGCGGTCACGGGTGTGGTCGGCGCCGCCGGCGGGCTCGGCGGGTTCGTCCCCCCGCTGGTGATGGGAGCGCTCTGGGGCAGCCTCGGGGAGTACCGGATCGGCCTGCTGCTGCTCGCGCTCGTGGCGGGGGCGGCCGGGGTGTTCACCGCCACGACCGTCCGGCGCGCCGTGGCGGCGCGCGCGGACGGCTGACACCGCGCCGTCCCGCCGGGGCCCC
>NZ_JBFARO010000168.1:0-15477 GCF_040677125.1 Actinomadura sp. NPDC049382 | reverse complement strand
AGCCCTCGGCGCGACGGCGCTGGGCCAGCGTGTCGAGGAAGACGTTCGCCGCCGCGTAGTTGCCCTGGGCCGCGTTGCCCAGAACGCCCGCCATGGAGGAGAACATGACGAACGCGGCGAGATCTGTGTCGCGGGTGAGTTCGTGAAGGTGCCAGGCGGCATCGGCCTTCGGCCGCAGCACCGCCTCAAGCTGGTCGGGCGACAATGCCGACACCAGACCGTCCTGCAGCACACCCGCCGCATGCACCACCGCAGTCAGCGGATGCTCCGCCGAGACCTCCGCCAGCAGATCCGCCAACGCCGCACGATCACCGACGTCACAGGCCGCCACCCGGACTTCTGCTCCCAACGCCGCCAGGCGCTCGACCAACTCCGCCGCGCCCGCCGCCTCGGCACCCCGACGACTCACCAGCAGGAGACGCCGGACTCCGTACTCACGCACCAGGTGGCCGGCAAGCACTCCACCAAGCCCACCCGTGCCGCCAGTGATCAAAACCGTCCCGTCCGGGTCCCAACCCCGCGGCCCGGTGAAAACGATCTTGCCGACGTGCCCGGCCCGGCTCATCAGCCGGAACGCCTCGGGCGCCCGCCGGATGTCGTACGCGCGGACGGGCAGCGGCCGGAGCGCCCCCGCCTCGAACAGTTCCACCAACTCGGCCAGCATCTCGGCGAGCCGGTCCGGACCTGCCTCCAGCAGGTCGAACGCCCGGTAGCGCACGCCCGCGTACAGCTCCGCGATCCGCTCCGGATCGCGGACGTCCGTCTTGCCCATCTCGATGAAGCGCCCGCCGCGCGGCAGCAGCCGCAGCGACGCGTCCACCAGGTCGCCGCTGAGCGAATCGAGAACGACGTCCACCCCGGCGCCCCCGGTGGCGGCGGCGAACCGTTCCTCGAACTCGACGGTGCGCGACGAGGCGATGTGCTCGTCGTCCAGCCCGGACTCCCGCAGCGCAACCCACTTGCCGGTGCTCGCCGTGCCGAACACCTCAGCACCCAGGTGCCGCGCCAGCTGCACCGCGGCCATCCCCACACCACCGGCGGCGGCATGGACGAGGATCTTCTCGCCCGCCTGAAGCCCGGCCAAGTCCACCAGGGCGTACATCGCGGTCAGGAACACCGTGGTCGCGGAAGCGGCCTGCTCGAAGGTCCAGCCGTCGGGAACCGGGGCGACGAGCCGGCGGTCCACGGTCGCCAGCGGACCGAACGAGCCGGGGATCATCCCCATCACCCGGTCGCCGACCGCGAGTCCCGCCACCTCCGATCCGACCTCGACGACGGTGCCCGCGGCCTCGTTGCCCATCGAGGCTTCGCCCGGGTACATGTCCAGGGCGATGAGCACGTCCCGGAAGTTCAGCCCGGCAGCCCGCACCGCGATCCGGACCTGGTGCGGTAGCAATGGCGCCATCGCGTCGGGGGCCGCCACCAGGGACAGCGCGTCGAAGGTCCCGCGGCTGGTCACGTCCAGCCGCCACGCGGCCTGGTCGCGCGGGGGCGTCAGTCCCCCGGCGGCGCGGGTCAGCCTCGGTACCAGGACCTCTCCGTCGCGCACCGCCAGCTGCGGCTCACCGCAGGCCAGCGCGGCGGGCAGGATCCGGAAGGAACGCTCGTCCTCATCGACGTCGGCGAGGATGAAGCGATCCGGGTTCTCTGTCTGGGCGGTGCGGAGCAGGCCCCACACCGGTGCGGAGGCGAGATCGGGCTTCTCCGTGCCGTCGACCGCGACCGCGCCGCGAGTGACCACGGCCAGCCGCATGTCCGCGAATCGCTCATCCGCCAGCCACGCCTGCACCACGGACAACGCCTTGACCAGCACGCCGCGAGCGGCGACGGGATCGGCAGCATCACCGGGTGCACTGCAGGTCAGGACAAGATCGGGCCTGGAATCGGCGGGTTCGTCGCCCAGCATGGACAGATCCGCGTAGTGCCGCGTCTGTGCAGCGCTGAGGCCGAGTGCGTCCTCGCCGACCAGCGCCAGCGATCCTCCCTCGGAATCCGGTACGGAGTGGCTCACCCATTCCATGCGGAACATCGCGTCGTGACGGATGTCCCGCGCCCCGTCCAGCTTCTCCGGATCGACAGGACGCGATGTCAGTGAGCCGATAGACGCGACCGGCGCGCCCTCGGTATCGGAGACCTCCACGGCGAGGGTGTCGGCGCCGGCCGGTGCAAGTCGCACCCGCACGTTCTTCGCACCGGTCGCGTGCAGACGGACGTCAGACCACACGAACGGCAACCTCGGAGGCCCGTCACCCTGCTCGTCCGAAACCAGTTCGGCATGCAGGGCCGCGTCCAGCAGGGCCGGGTGAATGCCGAAAGCCTCTACCTCCGCGTGCCCTTCCTCGGGCAGGACGACCTCGGCGAACAGCTCCTCGCCCCGCTTCCATACCGAGCGCAACCCCTGGAAGGTCGGGCCGTACTGATAGCCGAGGGCAGCCAGCGACGAGTACACCTCACCGGTCTCCACCGGTGCCGCTCCGGCCGGCGGCCACACGCGTGCGTCCCAGGTGGACGGCACTGCATCACCAGAAGCCAAGACACCCGTGGCATGGCACGTCCAGGGCTCGCTCGTCCCGTCAGCATCGTGGCGGGAGTACAGATCCACCGAACGTCGTCCGGTTTCGTCCGGCTCTCCTGTCTCGACCCGCAACTGAACCCCGCCAGTCGCGGGCAGCACGAGCGGCGCCTGAAGGGTGAGCTCTTCAAGAAGGTCGCAGCCCACCTCGTCACCCGCGCGCAGCACCATCTCCACGAACGCCGTACCCGGTAGCAGGACGGTTCCCGAAACCGCATGGTCGGCCAGCCACCCATGCGCTCCCAACGACAACCGGCCGGTCAGAACCGTGCCACCCGTCCCTGCCAACTCCACCGCCGCACCGAGCAACGGATGCCCGACCGCCGCCTGCCCAGCCGCAGCCGCATCTCCTGCCTTCGCAGTTGTTTTGAGCCAGTAGCCCTGGTGCTGGAAGGGGTAGGTGGGCAGATCGAAATGTGTCGGTTGGGTCGCCGGATAGAAACGGGACCAATCCAGGGCGGCATGGGCATGAACAACCGCCAGGGAGGCCAGGACGCGGTGCCAGGTGTCCTCGTCGCGGCGAAGGCTGCCGGTGACGGCGATCTGGTCGGCGCCGCCGTGCTCTTCGGCGGTTTCCTGGAGTGGGTGGGTGAGGACGGGGTGCGGGCTCACCTCGATGAACACGGTGTGTCCGTCGTCCAGGAGGGCGCGTGTGGTCGCCTCGAACGCCACAGTGGTCCGCAGGTTCTCGTACCAGTACTCCGCGCCCATCGTCGTCGTGTCGCTCATCACGCCGTCGGCATGACCGGCCACTGTCGAGTAGAAGGCCACCTCGGCCTGGCGCGGACGCACGGGCTCCAGCAGTTCGAGGAGCTGGTCGTGGAGAGCCTCCACGTGCGGAGAGTGGGAGGCGTAGTCGACCGGGATCTTCCGCGCGCGAACACCGTCGCGCTCGCAGAGCGAGAGGATCTCGCCCAGCGCGTCGGCGTCGCCCGCGACGACGGTGGCCGACGGGCCGTTGACGGTGGCGACGGCCACCCGGCCCGCCCATGGGGCGATGAGATCCTCGGCGTCCGCGACGGGGAGGGACAGGGAGACCATCCCGCCTTGGCCCGCGATGTGGGTGATGGTCTGGGACCGCAGCGCCACGATGCGGGCGGAGTCTTCCAGGGTGAGGATTCCGGCGATGTGGGCGGCGGCGATCTCGCCTTGCGAGTGACCCACTACGGCGTCGGGGGTGACGCCCAGGTGCTCCCACAGGCGCGCCAGGGAGATCATCATCGCCCAGAGCGCGGGCTGGACGACGTCCACCCGGTCCAGGTCGGGAGCGTCGTTGGTCTGGGTGAGGACGTCGATCAGGTTCCAACCGGTGAACGGCTCCAGAACTGCGGCACATGCAGTGATGTGCTCGGCGAACACCGGCGAAGTGCGCATCAACTCCACGCCCATGCCGGCCCACTGCGAACCCTGCCCCGGGAAGACGAAGACCGTCCTGCCCGGCTCGGCCGCCGCCTCACCGGTGACCACATGCGGTGAGGGTTCACCGTCGGCCAGCGCCGCGAGCGCACCCCGGAACTCGGCGGGCTCCCGGCCGATCACCACCGCCCGGTGCTCGAACACCGAACGGCCCGCCACCAGCGCATGACCCACCTGCGCGGGCGACGCCTCCGGATGGTCATCGAGGTGGTCCAGCAGCCGCCGCGCCTGCTCTCTCAGTGCGGCCTCGGACTTCGCCGACACCACCCACGGCAACGTCCCGTCCGTCACCACCGCCGGCTCAGGCTCCGGGGCCTCCCGGCCCTCACCCTCCTCTGGAGCCTGTTCGATGATGAGGTGCGCGTTGGTGCCGCTGATGCCGAAGGACGAGATCCCGGCCCGACGCGGACGGTCGGCCTCCGGCCAGGGCTGCTGCTCGGTCAGCAGCTCGACGGCGCCCGAGGTCCAGTCGACGTGAGACGTCGGCCGGTCCACGTGAAGCGTCTTGGGCATCTGGCCGTGCCGCAGAGCCATCACCGTCTTGATCACACCCGCGACGCCAGCGGCGGCCATCGTGTGACCGATGTTCGACTTCAACGACCCCAGCCACAACGGCCGTCCCTCAGGACGCCCCTGGCCGTAGGTCGCGATCAGCGCCTGCGCCTCGATCGGATCGCCCAGAGTCGTTCCGGTGCCGTGCGCCTCGACAAGGTCGATCTCCTGCGATGACAGGCCCGAGTTGGCCAGCGCCTGCCTGATCACACGCTCCTGCGAAGGACCGTTAGGAGCCGTCAGGCCGTTGGACGCGCCGTCCTGGTTGACCGCTGAGCCACGGACGACCGCTAGCACGGGATGCCCGTTGCGTTGCGCGTCCGACAGCCGTTCGAGGATGAGGACACCAACGCCCTCACCCCAGCCGGTGCCGTCCGCCGCGTCAGCGAATGCCTTGATCCGGCCGTCGGGCGCCAGGCCACGCTGTCGGCTGAACTCGGTGAACAGGCCCGGCGTCGCCATCACCGACACACCGGCGGACACCGCGAGGGTGCACTCCCCCTGACGCAGCGCCTGCGTCGCCTGATGTAGCGCGACCAACGACGACGAGCACGCCGTGTCCACGGTCACCGCCGGGCCTTCCAGCCCGAGGAAGTACGCCAGCCGACCGGAGATCACGCTGGTCGTCCTGCCGGTGAGCAGGTAACCGTCGAATCCGGCGGTGTCGGTCAGTGATCCGTAGTCCTGTGACAGCGCGCCGACGAACACGCCGGTCTGGGTGCCGCGTACCGACTCCGGGCGGATCCCCGCGCGCTCGAACGCCTCCCACGCGGTCTCCAACAGCAGCCGCTGCTGCGGATCCATCGCCGTCGCCTCACGCGGACTGATCCCAAAGAACCCCGCATCGAACTCGCCCGCGTCATACAGGAACCCGCCCTCACGGGCATAGGTCTTCCCCGCCCGGCCCGGATCCGGGTCGTAAAGCCCATCGACGTCCCAGCCACGATCGGTCGGCATCCCCGAGATCGCCTCACTGCCGGACGCGACCAACTCCCAAAGCTCCTCGGGCGACCGGACACCCCCCGGCAGACGGCATCCGATGCCCACCACGGCGATCGGCTCGTCCAACGCCGCCGCCACGGCCACGGGCTCGGCGGCAGGCACCGCCTCACCCAGCAGTTCACGGCGCACATACCGCGCCAACGCGGCCGGAGTCGGATGGTCGAAGATCGCCGTCGCCGGCAAGCGCAAACCGATGGCCCCGGCCAGCCGGTTGCGCAGTTCCACCGCCGACAGCGAATCGAACCCGATCTCCCTGAATTTGGCGTCCGGCCGGATCGCCTCCGCATTCGCGTGCCCCAGCACGATCGCGGCGTGCGCGCGCACCGTCTCGACCAGTTCGCGTTCCGCGTCGGCGGCGGGCATCCCGGCGAACCGATGCCCACCCGCCACCGGACCACCGGCCGCAGCGGTGCGCCGGACGGCACGCGGACGCACCAGCGCACCGAGCACCGCAGGCACATCCCCACCCTGCGCCAACCGCGCGACATCCAGCCGCGCGGGAACGACCGCCGGCTCCCCAAGGGCGAGCGCCGCGTCGAACAGCGCCACCCCTTCGTCCGATCGGAGGGGCACCAGGCCGACGCGGGCGAAACGGGCCAGGTCCGTCTCTCCCATGTCTCCCGTCATGTCGCTGCGCTGATCCCAGAAGCCCCACGCCAGCGACGTCCCAGGCAGCCCTTGAGTCCGGCGGTGCCCGGCCAGCGCGTCGAGGAAGACGTTCGCCGCCGCATAGTTGCCCTGGCCGGGATTGCCCAGGACGCCCGCCACGGAGGAGAACAGCACGAACTCGGCAAGCTCCATCTCACGGGTGAGCTCGTGCAGATTCCAGGCCGCGTCGACCTTGGGACGGAACACGCTCTCGACACGCTCGGCGGTCAACGAGGAGATGATGCCGTCATCGAGCACACCTGCGGCGTGGACGACGGCGGTGAGCGGATGCTCCTCGGCGATCCCCGCCAACAGGTCGGCGAGCGCGTCGCGATCGGCGGTGTCGCACGCGGCGACGGTGACCTTCACACCCACGCCGGTCAGCTCGGCGGCAAGGTCGGCGGCGCCCGGAGCGTCCAGGCCGCGGCGGCTGGTCAGCAGCAGATGCCCGGCCCGCCGCTCCTCCGCGAAATGGCGGGCGAGCAAGGCACCCAGGGTCCCCGTACCGCCCGTGATCAGGACCGTCCCGTCCGGGTTCCACACCGGCGGCATGGTCAGCACGATCTTTCCGATGTGCCGTGCCTGGCTCAGGACGCGGAACGCCTCGGGCGCCCGCCGCACGTCCCACGTCCGGACGGGCGAATGCGTGAGCGCACCGCGCTCGAACAGTCCGGCTAACTCGGCGAGCACCGCCTGGAACCGCTCCGGCTCCGCGAGAGCGAACTCGGCCAGGTCGAACGCCTGGTACTCCACGCCGGGATGGGCCTCGGCCACTTCCGAGGGGTCGCGGACGTCGGCCTTGCCCATCTCGACGAACCGGCCACCGCGCGGCAGGAGCCGCAGCGAGGCGTCCACGAACTCTCCCGCCAGGCAGTCCAGGACCACGTCCACGCCCCGGCCGCCGGTCGCCGACAGGAACCGCTCCTCGAACTCCAGCGTCCGGGACGAGGCGATGTGCTCGTCGTCCAGCCCTGACTCCCGCAGCGCAACCCACTTGCCCGTGCTCGCCGTGCCGAACACCTCGACGCCCAGATGCCGCGCCAGCTGCACCGCGGCCATCCCCACACCACCGGCGGCGGCATGCACCAGCAGCGACTCGCCCGGCCGCAGCCCGGCCAGGTTCACCAGCGCGTGGTAGGCCGTCGCGAACACCATCGGCACCGCCGCCGCGTCCTCGAACGACCAACCGTCGGGAACCCTCACGACCAGACGGTGATCGGTCACCGCCACGGGGCCGAACGCCCCCGGCACCATCCCCATCACCCGGTCGCCCGGCCGCAGCCCGGTCACGCCCGAACCGACCTCGGTCACCACCCCGGCGCCCTCGACGCCCATCGACGCCTCTCCCGGGTACGTGTCCAGGGCGATGAGCACGTCCCGGAAGTTCAGCCCGGCCGCCCGCACCGCGATCCGGACCTGGTGCGGCAGCAATGGCTCCGCCGCCTCGGGAGCCGCCACCAGGGACAGCGCGTCGAAGGTCCCGCGGCTGGTCACGTCCAGCCGCCACTCCGTCCGCTCGTGCGGAGGTGCCAGCGCCCCGTCCGCCGCCGCCCGGGTCAGCCTCGGGAGAAGAACCTCTCCGCACCGCACCGCCAGCTGCGGCTCACCGCAGGCCAGCGCGGCGGGCAAGAGCTGCAGGGAACGCTCGTCCTCATCGACGTCGGCAAGGACGAACCGGTCCGGGTTCTCCGTCTGCGCAGACCGCAGCAGACCCCACACCGGTGCTGAGGCGAGATCGGGCTTCTCCGTGCCGTTGACGGCAACCGCGCCGCGAGTGACCACGGCCAATCGCATGTCCGCGAAACGCTCATCGGCCAGCCACGCCTGGACCACGGACAGCGCCCTGAGCACCTCGCCGCGAGCGTCGGCGCCAGGAACAGGCAGGTGGCAGGACAGGACGAGTCTGGGGCGAATTCCGGGAGCGAGTTCGTCCCCCAGCGTGGACAGATCTTCGTACCGCACGCCGTCCAGCAGGGTGCTGAGGCCAAGGCCGTCCTCGCCTACCAGCGCGAGCGATCCGCCATCGGAATCCGGTAGCGCGTGGCTCACCCAATCCATGCGGAACAGCGCGTCGTGCAGGATGGCCCGTGCCCCGCCCAGCTTCTCCAGGTCGACCGGGCGCAACGCTAGTGAGCCGATCGACGCGACCGGCGCGCCCTCGATGTCGGCGACCTCGACGGCGAGGGTGTCACTGCCGGCCGGGGCGAGTCGCACCCTCACGTTCGTCGCGCCCGTCGCGTGCAGACGGACGTCAGACCACACGAACGGCAACTTCGGAGGCTCCAGCTCCTGCTTCGTCTCTGGGAGGACGGCGGCGTGCAAGGCCGCGTCCAGCAGGGCTGGGTGAATCCCGAAAGCCCCTACCTCCGCATGCCCCTCCTCGGGAAGGACGACCTCGGCGAACAGCTCCTCGTCCCGCTTCCATACCGCCCGCAGCCCCTGGAAGGTCGGGCCGTACTGATAGCCGAGATCGGCCAGCGACGAATACACCTCACCGGTCTTCACCGGCACCGCTCCGGCGGGCGGCCACACCCTCGCGTCCCATGTAGACGGCACTGGATCACCAGAAGCGAGCACACCTGTTGCATGGCAGGTCCAAGACGCACCCGTCCCCACGCCATCAGGCCGGGAGTGGACGGTCACCGAACGCCGTCCTGTGTCGTCCGGCTCCCCTACCTCCACCTGGAGATGCGCCCCATCAGTCCCGGACAGGACGAGCGGTGCTTGCAGAGTGAGCTCTTCGAGATGGTCACAGCCGACCTCGTCGCCCGCGCGCAGCACCATCTCCACGAACGCCGTACCCGGCAACAGGACAGTTCCCGAAACCGCATGGTCGGCCAGCCACCCATGGGCCCCCAGCGACAACCGGCCGGTCAGAACCGTGCCACCCGACTCCGCCAACTCCACCGCCGCACCGAGGAGACCGTGCTCGGCGGCTTGCAGGCCGAGAGTTCGGGCGTCGGTGGCGGCGCTGGTGCCCTGGATCCAGTAGTGCTGGCGTTGGAAGGGGTAGGTGGGCAGGTCGAGCTGCGCGGGGTGAGCACTGGGATAGAAGCCCGCCCAGTCGGGGGTGGCGTGCGTGTGAGCGGTGGCCAGGGAGGTCAGGACGCGATGCCAGGTGTCCTCGTCACGGCGGAGGGTGCCGGTGACCAGGGTTTGTTCGCCCGCTGGGTGCTGTTCGGCGGTCTCCTGTAGCGGGTGGGTGAGGACGGGGTGCGGGCTGACCTCAATGAACAGGGTGTGCCCATCGTCCAGCAGGGCACGTGTGGCCGCCTGGAACTCGACGGTGGTGGCCAGGTTCTCGTACCAGTACGCCGCGCCCATCGCCGTCGTGTCGCGCATCGCGCCATCGGCATGACCGGCCACCGTGGAGTAGAACCCGACGGTCGCCGGTAGAGGTTCGACTGGCGCCAGAAGCTCCAGCAGCTCGCCGTGCAGTGCCTCCACGTGCGAGGTGTGGGAGGCGTAGTCCACCGGGATTCGCCGAGCCCGAATGTCCTGGCGCTCGCAATACGACAGCAACTCCTCCACGGCATCGCTGTCACCGGCGACCACGGTGGCCGACGGCCCGTTGACCGTGGCGACCGCCAGCTGTCCCCGCCACTGTTCGATCAGGTCTGCGGCATCGGCCGCGGGGAGTGGCAGGGAGACCATGCCGCCTTGGCCCGCGATGTGGGTGATGGTCTGGGAGCGCAGCGCCACGATGCGGGCGGAGTCTTCCAGGGTGAGGATTCCGGCGATGTGGGCGGCGGCGATCTCGCCTTGCGAGTGGCCCACAACGGCGTCGGGGGTGACGCCCAGGTGCTCCCACAGGCGCGCCAGGGAGATCATCATCGCCCAGAGCGCGGGCTGGACGACGTCCACCCGGTCCAGGCTCGGGGCCCCTTCCACCTGGCCGAGGACGTCGATCAGGTTCCAGCCGGTGAACGGCTCCAGCGCCTCCGCGCACGCGGTGAGGTGCTCGGCGAACACCGGCGAGGTTCGCATCAGCTCCACGCCCATGCCGGCCCACTGCGAACCCTGCCCTGGGAAGACGAAGACGGTCCTGCCCGGCTCGGCCGCCGCCTCACCGGAGACCACATCGGCGGAAGGCTCACCCGTGGCGAGTGCGGCGAGGCCGTTGCGGAAGTCGGCGGGTTCCCGGCCGATCACCACCGCCCGGTGCTCGAACACCGAACGTCCCGCCACCAACGCATGCCCCACCTGTGCAGGCGACGCCTCCGGACTGACAACAAGATGATCCAGCAACCGCCGCGCCTGCTCCCGAAGTGCGGCCTCGGACTTCGCCGACACCACCCACGGCAACGTCCCGTCCGTCACCGCCGCCGGCTCAGGCTCCGGGGCCTCCCGGCCCTCACCCTCCTCTGGAGCCTGCTCGATGATGAGGTGCGCGTTCGTGCCGCTGATGCCGAAGGAGGAGATCCCGGCCCGGCGGGGACGTCCGGTGTCCGGCCAGGGCTGCTGCTCGGTCAGCAGCTCGACAGCGCCCGAAGTCCAGTCGACGTGAGACGTCGGCCGGTCCACGTGAAGTGTCTTGGGCATCTGACCGTGCCGCAGAGCCATCACGGTCTTGATCACACCGGCCACACCGGCGGCGGCCATGGTGTGACCGATGTTCGACTTCAACGACCCCAGCCACAACGGCCGGTCTGCCGGGCGTCCCTGGCCGTAGGTCGCGATGAGGGCCTGCGCCTCGATCGGGTCGCCGAGCGTGGTCCCTGTGCCGTGGGCCTCGACCGCGTCGACCTCGTCGGCCTGGACGCGCGCGTTGGCCAGCGCCTGCCTGATCACACGCTCCTGCGAAGGACCATTAGGAGCGGTCAGGCCGTTGGACGCACCGTCCTGGTTGACCGCCGAGCCACGGACGACCGCCAGCACCTGGTGACCGTTGCGTTGCGCGTCCGACAGTCGTTCCAGGATGAGGACACCGACGCCCTCACCCCAGCCCGTGCCGTCCGCCGCGTCGGCGAACGCCTTGATCCGGCCATCGGCCGCCAGGCCACGCTGTCGGCTGAACTCGGTGAAGAAGCCCGGTGTGGCCATCACCGACACACCACCGGCCACTGCGAGGGTGCACTCCCCCTGTCGCAGCGCCTGCGCAGCCTGGTGCAACGCGACCAGCGACGACGAGCACGCCGTGTCGATGGTGATCGCCGGGCCTTCCAGCCCGAGGAAGTAGGCCAGCCGACCGGAGATCACGCTGGTGGTCCGGCCCGTCAGCAGCAGGCCCTCGGCGCCCTCCACGGCCTCGTGCAGGTGAGGGCCGTACTCCTGTGACAGCGCGCCGACGAACACGCCGGTCTGGGTGCCGCGCACCGACTCCAGGCGGATACCCGCGCGTTCGAACGCCTCCCACGCGGTCTCCAGCAGCAGCCGCTGCTGCGGATCCATCGCCGTCGCCTCACGCGGACTGATCCCGAAGAACCCCGCATCGAACTCGCCCGCGTCATAGAGGAACCCGCCCTCACGGGCATAGGTCTTGCCTGGACGTCCTGGATCCGGGTCGTAGAGCCCATCGACGTCCCAGCCGCGATCCGTAGGCATCCCCGAGATCGCCTCAGTGCCAGACGCGACCAGCTCCCACAACTCCTCCGGAGAAGCGACGCCTCCCGGAAGCCGGCATCCGATGCCCACGATGGCCACGGGTTCGTCCAGCGCGGCGGCCATGGCCACGGGCTCGGCGGCGGGCGCCGCCTCACCGAGCATGTGCCGGGCCAGCCCGGCCGGGGTGGGATGGTCGAAGACGGCGGTAGCGGACAGGCGCCGGCCGATCGCCGCACTCAGCCGGTTGCGCAGCTCCACCGCCGACAGCGAATCGAAACCCAGCTCCTTGAACTTGGCGTCCGGACGGACCGCCTCCGGCGTCGCATGCCCCAGCACCGTCGCCGCATGAGCCCGCACCAACTCCAGCAGTTCACGCTCGACATCGGCCGCCGACATCCCCGCGAACCGCTCCCCACCCGCCGCCGGACCACCCGTGGCAGCAGTACGCCGGACGGCACGCGGACGCACCAGCGCACCGAGCACCGCAGGCACATCCCCACCCTGCGCCAACCGCGCGACATCCAGCCGCGCAGGAACGACCGCCGGCTCACCGAGAGCCACGGCCGCGTCGAACAAGGCGAGCCCTTCGTCCGTTCGAAGCGGCACCAGGCCGACGCGGGCGAAGCGGGCCAGGTCCGCCTCCCCTATGTCCGCTGTCATGTCGCTGCGCTGATCCCAGAAGCCCCAGGCCAGCGATGTCGCCGGCAGCCCTTGGGCCCGGCGGTGCTCGGCCAGCGCGTCGAGGAAGACGTTCGCCGCCGCATAGTTGCCCTGCCCCGCGCCGCCGATCGCGGCCATCACCGAAGAGAACATGACGAACGCGGCGAGGTCCATGTCGCGAGTGAGCTCGTGGAGGTGCCAGGCGGCATCGGCTTTCGGCCGCAGCACCGCCTCAAGCCGGTCAGGCGACAACGCCGACACCAGACCGTCCTCCAGCACACCCGCCGCATGCACCACCGCAGTCAGCGGCGCCTCCGCCGAGACCTCCGCCAGCAGACCCGCCAATGCCGCACGATCACCGACATCACACGCCGCCACCCGGACCTCGGCACCCAACCCCGCCAGGCCCTCCACCAACTCCCCCGCACCCACCGCCTCCGAACCCCGACGACTCACCAGCAGAAGGCGCCGAACCCCGTACTCACGCACCAGATGACCGGCAAGCAACCCACCAAGCCCACCCGTGCCACCAGTGATCAAAACCGTCCCGTCCGGATCCCAACCCCGCGGCACGGTGAAAACGATCTTGCCGACATGCCCGGCCCGGCTCATCAGCCGGAACGCCTCGGGCGCCCGCCGCACGTCCCACGTCCGGACCGGCGAATGGGTGAGCACACCGCGCTCGAACAGCGCGACGAGCTCGGTCAGCATCCGCTGGACGAGCTCCGGCTCCGACAGGGAGATCGTGATCAGATCGAACACCTGGTACTCGACGCCGGGATGGGCTTCGGCGACCTCCTCCGGATCGCGGACATCGGTCTTGCCCATCTCGATGAACCGGCCCCCGCGCGGCAGCATCCGCAGGGAGGCGTCGACGAACTCCCCGGCCAGGCTGTCCAGGACGACGTCCATCCCCTGGCCGTCCGTGGCGGACAGGAACTGTTCCTCGAACTCGACGGTGCGCGACGACGCGATGTGCTCGTCGTCCAGCCCTGACTCCCGCAGCACGGCCCACTTGCCGGTGCTCGCCGTGCCGAACACCTCAGCACCCAGATGCCGCGCCAACTGCACCGCGGCCATCCCCACACCACCGGCGGCGCCGTGCACGAGGACCTTCTCGCCCGCTTGGAGCCCGGCCAGGTTCACGAGGCCGTGGTACGCGGTCGCGAAGACGATCGGCACGGACGCCGCGTCCTCGAACGACCAGGTCCGGGGCATCGGTACGACCAGGCGGTGATCGGTGACCGCGACGGGCCCGAACGCGCCGGGCATCATCCCCATCACGCGGTCGCCCGGCCGCAGCCCGGTCACGTCCGAACCGACCCCGGTCACCACCCCGGCGCCCTCGATGCCCAGGGAGGCGTCGCCCTGGAGGAGGCCGAGCGCGACGAAGACGTCCCGGAAGTTCAGCCCGGCCGCCCGCATGTCGATCCGGACCTGGTGCGGCAGCAGCGGCGCCATCGCGTCGGGGGCCGCCACCAGGGACAGCGCGTCGAGGGTTCCGGGGCTGGTCGCTTCCAGCCGCCAGGCGGTCTCGTCCTGCGGGGGCGTCAGCGTGTCGTCGGTCTGAGCCCGGACGAGCCTCGGCACCAGGACCTCGCCGCCGCGCACCGCCAGCTGCGGCTCACCGCAGGCCAGCGCGGCGGGCAACATCTGCAGCGAACGCTCGTCCTCATCGACGTCGACAAGGACGAACCGGTCCGGGTTCTCCGTCTGCGCAGACCGCAGCAGACCCCACACCGGTGCCGACGCGAGATCGGGCTTCTCCGCGCCGTCGACCGCAACCGCGCCGCGAGTGACCACGGCCAACCGCAAGTCCGCGAAACGCTCATCGGCCAACCACGCCTGCACCACAGACAACGCCCCGAGCAGCACACCGCGCCCGGCGACAGGATCAGCAGCATCACCGGGCGGGCAACAGGCCACGACAGAATCGGGCCGGGAGACGGCGAGTTCGTCACCCAGCACGGACAGATCCGCGTAGCGCCCGCTGTCCAGAACGGTGCTCAGGCCGAGTCCGTCGTCACCGACCAGCGCCAGCGACCTGCGTTCGGGCTCCGGTACGGCACGGCTCACCCAATCCATCCGGAAGAGCGCATCGTGGAGGACGTCCCGCGCCCCACCCAGCTTCTCCGGATCGACAGGGCGCAACGCCAGCGAACCGATCGACGCCACCGGCGCGCCTTCGGCGTCGGCGACGTCCACCACGAGAGCGTCGCGCCCAGAAGGGATGAGTCGCACCCGCACGTTCGTCGCGCCGGTCGCGTGCAGACGGACGTCAGACCACACGAACGGCAACCTCGGAGGCCCGTCGTCCTGCTCGTCCGAAACAAGCCCGGCATGCAGCGCCGCGTCCAGCAGGGCAGGGTGAATACCGAAGGCGGTCGCGTCCCCGTGCTGCTCCTCCGCCAGAGCCACCTCGGCGTACACCTCGTCGCCCCGCCGCCATACAGCTCGCACCCCTTGGAAGGTCGGGCCGTACTGATAACCGAGATCGGCCAGCGACGCGTACAACTCACCGGTCTCCACCGGTGCCGCTCCGGCCGGCGGCCACACCCGCGCATCCCACGTCGACGGCACCAGATCACCGGAAGCCAGCACACCCGTGGCATGGCAGGTCCAGGACGTACCCGTCCCCACGTCATCAGGCCGAGAGTGGACGGTCACCGAACGCCGTCCGGTGTCGTCCGGCTCCTCTATCTCGACCCGCAGTTGAACACCGCCTGTCGCGGGCAGCACGAGCGGCGCCTGCAGCGTCAGCTCTTCGAGATGGTCACAGCCGACCTCGTCGCCCGCGCGCAGCACCATTTCCACGAACGCCGTACCCGGCAGCAGGACGGTCCCCGAAACCGCATGATCGACCAGCCACCCATGCGACCCCAACGACAGCCGACCGGTCAGAACCGTGCCACCCGTCCCCGCCAACTCCACCGCCGCACCGAGCAACGGATGCCCGACCGCCGCCTGCCCAGCCGCAGCCGCGTCCCCCGCGCTTTCGCGCCTCTCCAGCCAGTAGTTCTGGTGCTGGAAGGGGTAGGTGGGCAGATCGAGATGGGTCGGCCGGGTCGCCGGATAGAAAGCAG
>NZ_JBFARO010000167.1:0-15701 GCF_040677125.1 Actinomadura sp. NPDC049382 | reverse complement strand
GCGGCCCCGGCTGCCGAGCACCAGCTCGAACGCCTTGTCCGACTGGGCGTGCAGGGCCTGCGGGATCTCCTCGGCGACCAGGGCGGTCGTGACCTCCAGGGCGGGCCACTGCTCCTGGACGCGCTCGCGGGTCGCGGTCAGCAGCCGGTGCCCGGCGCGGGTCATCCGTTCGGTGCTCTGGGCCGGCTTGAACAGCGGCGCCTTGTAGGGCCAGCTCTCCAGGGCGTGGACGATGTGCAGGGCGCGTTCGCGCAGGACGGCTTCGGCCGCGGCCCAGCGCACGGCGCGGTCCGACTCCTCGGAGCCGTCGATGCCGACGACGATCGGCTCGGACATCGTGTTCTCCTTCGGTTGTCCTTCCCTGTTTCCAGGCTCTTCTCCCGTCGCGCGCCGCCCCAGGGGCGAAGGTCCCTGTCCCGAAGAGTCGCCCGTCCCTGGGAGCCGCGGCCCTGGGTGGGAAGCATGAAGGTTCCGGGCTTCGACGGAACGGCGAGGTGGACATCGAGGTGGACATGCGGACTGGGCTCGCGCGGCACGGCCCCGAGGTGCTCTTCGCGCTGGCCGGTGGCGGGCTGGTGGCGGGCGCCGCCGTCCGCTGGACGGCCGGGGCTCCCGCCGGCGACCTGATCTGGCTCCTGGTGACGGTGCTGGCACTCGTCCCGGCGGTCTGGTGGGTGGTGGCCGGGCTGCTGCACCGCAGGTTCGGCAGCGATGTGATCGCGGTCCTCGCGCTGGCGGGGACGATCGCGGTCGGCGAGGCCCTCGCCGGCGCGGTGATCGCGGTGATGCTGACCGGCGGGCGGCTGCTGGAGGACCGCGCGGGGCGGCGGGCCCGCCGCGACCTGGGTGCGCTGCTGTCGCTCGCGCCCCGCGTCGCGCACCGCCGGACGGACGGCGGCGGCCTGGACACGATCGACGTCGCCGAAGTGCGTCCCGGCGACCGGCTGCTGGTCCGCACGGGCGAGGTGGTGCCGGTCGACGGGATGGTGGAGGGCGGGACGGCCGTCCTGGACGAGTCCACGCTCACCGGCGAGGCGCTGCCGGTGGAGCATCCGGCGGGCGGCGAGGTGCGCAGCGGCGCCGTCAATTCGGGGCGGCCCTTCGAGCTCCGCGCGACGAACGACGCGGCCTCCAGCACCTACGCGGGGATCGTCCGGCTGACCGAGGAGGCCGCGGCGGAGAGCGCGCCGTTCGTGCGGCTCGCCGACCGGTACTCGGCCCTGTTCATCCCGGTGACGCTGGCAGTGGCCGGGGCGGCGTGGCTGGCCGCCGGGGATCCGGTGCGGGCCGTGGCGGTGCTGGTCGTGGCGACGCCCTGCCCGCTGATCCTGGCCGCGCCGATCGCGTTCGTGTCCGGCCTGTCGCGCTGCGCGCGGCGGGGCGTGGTGGTGAAGGGCGGGAGCGCGCTGGAGCGGCTCGCCGGGGCGCGGGTGCTGCTGTTCGACAAGACCGGCACCGTCACCACCGGGCATCCCGCGCTCGCCGAGGTCGTCCCCGCCCGTCCGGCGCCCGCCGGTGATCCGCTGGCCCTGGCGGCCTCGCTCGACCAGGTGTCGCCGCACGTGCTGGCCTCGGCGATCGTGCGGGGCGCTCGTGAACGCGGGCTGCCGCTCGACGCGCCGTCGGACGTCGCCGAGACCGCCGGGCAGGGCGTGCGCGGCGTCGTGGGCGGCCGTCGGGTGAGCGTCGGGAAGGCGAGCTGGGCCGGTGAAGCCGACCCGGCCTGGTTGGAGCGGGTACGCCGCCGGGCCGCCGCGCACGGCGCGATCACCGTGTTCGTCGGGGTGGACGGGCGGGTCGCGGCCGTCCTGCTGCTGCGCGACCGGATCCGCCCGGACGCGCCGCGCACCTTCCGCCTGCTGCGCCGGGCCGGCATCGAGCGCACCGTGATGGTGACCGGCGACCGCGCGGACGTCGCGGACTCGATCGGCCGGCTGATCGGCGCGGACACCGTGCACTCCGGCCTCACCCCCGCGGAGAAGGTGGGCGTCGCCCGCGCGGAGAGCGAGCGGGCGGCGACCGTGATGGTCGGGGACGGGGTCAACGACGCGCCCGCGCTGGCCGCGGCCGGGGTCGGCGTCGCGCTCGGCGCCCGGGGCGCCACGGCGTCGTCGGAGGCGGCCGACGTGGTGATCACGGTGGACCGGCTGGAGCGGCTGGCCGAGACGCTCGCGATCGCGCGGCGCACCCGGTCGGTCGCGCGGCAGAGCGTGGTCGTCGGCATGGGGCTGTCGCTGGCCGCGATGGTCGCCGCGGCGTTCGGCCTGCTGGCCCCGGCGGCGGGCGCGCTGCTCCAGGAGGGCATCGACGTGGCCGCGATCCTCGCCGCGCTACGCGCGCTCGGCCCGGGGCGCGACCGGGAGCCGCGGCTGCGCGGCGACGCCGCCGAGCTCGTCCGGCGGCTGGACGAGGAGCACCGGGCCCTGTGGCCGCGCATCGACCGGCTGCCCGTCCTGGCGGACACGATCGCGGCGTCCGAGGGGCGGGAGCGCGACGACGCGTTCGACGCGCTGACGGGCTTCCTGACCGACCTCGCCGAACATGAGCGCAAGGACGAGCGGCTGCTCTACCCGGCGGTCGCGAAGGCTCTCGGCGGCGCCGACCCCACCGGGGCGATGAGCCGCGGCCATACCGAGATCGCCGAGCTGACGCGCCGCATCGGCGCCCTCATCACGGAGCTGCGCGCCGCGCCCGCCGCGGGCGAGCCGGTGGCGGATCTGCGCCGGACCGTCCAGGAGCTGTACGCGGTCCTGCGGCTGCATTTCGCGCAGGAGGAGGAGAACTACTTCGTCCTCGCCGACGTCCACGACGCCTCCCGGCCCTGACGCACCAAACCGTCACGCTTCGCCGGGGCGGGCCTGCCGGCCGGCCCGGCGGCGGTTCCAGCGGCGGAGCTCGTCGGTGCCCCAGACGATGAGCGGGAACACGGCGATGATCGCCAGGACGTCCCAGGGCAGGGCGGCGGTGCCGAACAGGTCCTGCAGCGGCGGCAGGTAGATCAGGGCGGCGGCGAACAGCACCTCGAAGGCGATGCCGGCGAGCAGGAGCGGGTTGGTGGCGAGGCCGACCTCGCGGAGGGACGCGTGGTCGGTGCGGGCGGCCATGGCGGTGCCGATCTGGCACGTGACCAGGCCCGCGAACGTCGCCGTCGTGGCGGTCAGGTAGGCGTGGTGCAGGGCGGCGCCCTTGCCGGTGGGATCGCCGGGGTGCCAGCCGGCGCGCCACAGGACGTAGAAGAACACGAGCATGACCAGGGCGGCGGAGACCAGGCCCAGGTAGCCCCAGGCGCGGATCAGCATGTCGCGGGAGATGACGCCCTGGGAGGACGGGCGCGGCGGGCGGTTCATGATGCCGGGCTCGGCGGGTTCGCGGCCGAGCGCGAGCGCGGGCAGCGTCTCGGTGCCGAGGTCGATCGCGAGGATCTGCAGGACGGTGAGCGGGAGGGGCACCAGGCCGCCGCTCAGCGCGAACACCAGGAACGGCACGATCTCCGGGACGGCGTGCGCGAAGATGTACAGGATGAACTTGCGGACGTTGTCGTAGACGCGGCGCCCGGATTCGATCGCGCTGACGATGGTCGCGAAGTTGTCGTCGGTCAGCACCATGGTGGACGCCTCGCGGGCCACGTCGGTGCCCGAACGTCCCATCGCCACGCCGATGTGGGCCTGGTGCAGGGCCGGCGCGTCGTTGGCGCCGTCCCCGGTCATCGCCACCACCCGGCCGTGGGCGCGCAGCGCGTCGGCGACCTTCAGCTTGGTCTCCGGGGACGAGCGGGCGAAGACGATCTCGGCGTCGCCGGTCAGCAGCTCGTCCAGGGCGTCGTCGTGGACCTCCTCGGATTCGGCGACGACCCGCAGGCGCGGGACGCCGATGCCGACCTCGGCGGCGACGGCGGCGGCCGTGGCGCCGTTGTCGCCGGTCACGATGTGGACGCGCAGCCCGGCGTCGTGGCAGCGGCGGACGGCGTCGGCGACCTGCGGGCGCGGTGGATCGTACAGTCCGACCAGGCCGAGGAGGCGCAGCCCGGTCTCGGCCTCCTCCCGGCGCTCGGGCACCTCCCCGCCGGGCGGCAGCTCCCGGACGGCGACCGCCAGCACCCGCAGCCCCCGCCGCGCGAGGTCGTCCACGATGGCCATGACCGCGGCGCGGTCGGCACCGGTGGTGCGGGCAAGGACGGCTTCGGGCGCGCCCTTGGCGTAGACGGTGAGGCGGTCGCCGTGCTGCCCGACCGTGGACATCAGCCGCAGCCGCGCGTCGAACCGGAAGATCGCGCGGCGCCGGTCGTCGCGGGCGGCCGGCAGCGCGGCGGCGTCGGTCCCGGCCCCCTCGACCAGGGCGATCTCGGTCGGGTCGCCCTGCAGGCCGCCGCTCTCGGCGACGGAGACCGTGGTGCATTCGGTCATCGCCTCCGCGAGCGCCGGGGGCGGAGCCGCGGTGGTGACGATCCCGGTCTCCGGGGTCCAGTGGGCCTGGAGGCGCATCCGGTTCTGGGTCAGGGTGCCGGTCTTGTCGGTGCAGATGACGTTGGTGGAGCCGAGCGTCTCCACCGCGCTGAGCCGCTTGACGACCGCGCCCTGCTTCGCCAGGACGCGGACGCCGACCGCCAGCGCGAGCGTGATGGTCGGCAGGAGCCCTTCGGGGACGTTGGCGACCAGCAGGCCGATGGCGAACATCAGCGCGTCCCTGAGCGGCAGCCCGACCAGCGCGCCGATCAGCAGGAACACCGCGCCCATGCCGACCGCGACCGCCGCGATCAGCCAGGCGACCTTCTTGACCTGCACCTCCAGCGGGCTGTCGCGGCGGGGCGCGCGCTGGCTGAGGGCGGCGATGCGGCCGAGTTCGGTGTGCCCGCCGGTCGCGAAGACGATCGCCCGCGCCTCGCCGCCGGTGCAGGTCGTCCCGGAGAACACCAGGTTCGGTTCGCGCAGCAGCGGGGCGCCCTCCCGCGCGGGGGCGGCGACCCGCTCCACCGGCGCCGACTCGCCGGTCAGCATCGACAGGTCGACCTCCACCGCCCCGTCGGTCAGCCGCGCGTCGGCGGGGATCTTGTCGCCCTCCGCCAGCACGATCAGGTCGCCCGGCACCAGCGCGGCGGCCTCGACGGCCTGCCTCCGTCCGTCCCGGACGACGTGGGCCTGCTCGGGCAGATAGGCCGCCAGCGCCTCCACGGCGCGTTCGGCCTGGTGCTCCTGCAGCAGCGCGAAGACGGCGTTGATCAGGATGACCGCGAGGATCGCCCAGCCCAGCACCGCCATCCCGGCGATGAACGCCAGCGCGCCGGCGCCCCACAGCAGCAACGCCAGCGGATGGGCGAGCTGGCCCGTCAGCAGCCGCACCAGGGACCGCTTCTCCCGGCGCCGCACCTGGTTGGGCCCGTAGACCGCCAGCCGCCGGGCCGCCTCGCGCGCGGACAGGCCCCGGTCTCCGGTGCCCAGTTCCCTGCGCAGCAGCGGCAGGGGTTCCCGCGGATCGGCGCTCGGCTCGGCCTGGCCGGTCGCGGTGCCCGCGTGGTGTCGTCTGGCGGGCATGGCTCAGCGGTGACGTCGCGGGTCGGGAGCGAAGACCACCACTGTTCCGCACACCTCGTCCTGGACGGCGCCGCGCGGCACTTCGACGCCCTGATCCGCCATGGCCTGGACGAACATGCCCTCCAGATCCCCGTCGAATCGCTCGGCCCGGGGCCGCAGCGGCGGTTCCAGCCTCGCTACGTCCGCGCGCTGCTGACACTCGGCGACCACGTTCATGTCTCCAGCGTCCGGCGGGGCGGGTCGCGGGTCAGCGCTCCAAGGTCACCGGCGGCCGGGACGATGGTCCTTCGGCCGGCTCCGCTCACCGGCCCGCGGCCGGGAGCGTGACGCGGAAGACCGTGTGGCCGGCGTCGGCGAGTTCGGCGCGTCCGCCGTGCGCGACGGCCACCGCCTGGACGATCGCCAGCCCCAGGCCCGTGCCGCCCGCGGTGCGGGCGCGGCCGGGATCGGCGCGGACGAACCGGTCGAAGATCTCGTCCCGCAGGTCGGACGGGATGCCGGGGCCGTCGTCCTCCACGTCGAGGACGACGCTCTCGCCGCGCACCGCGAGCCGGACGGTGACGTGGGTGCCGGGCGGCGTGTGGGTGCGGGCGTTGGCGAGCAGGTTCGCGATCAGCTGGTGGAGGCGCCGGTCGTCGCCGGTGACGGTCACCGGTTCCTCGGGGAGCACCAACTCCCAGCGGTGGTCCGGGCCGGCGGCGCGGGCGTCGGCGGTGGCGTCCAGGACGAGGCGGGTGAGGTCGACCGGACGGGCTTCGAGCGGGCGGCCGGCGTCCAGGCGCGCGAGCAGGAGCAGGTCGTCGACCAGTTCGGACATGCGCACCGACTCGGCCTCGATGCGTCCGAGCGCGTGCCGCACGTCCGCCGGGACGGGCTCGGACGTGCGCAGCGCCAGCTCGGCGTGCCCGCGGATGGCGGCGACGGGCGTGCGCAGCTCGTGGCTGGCGTCGGCGGCGAACCGGCGCAGCCGCTCCTCGCTCGCGTGCCTGCGCGCCAGCGCGGTCTCGACGTGGCCGAGCATCCGGTTCAGCGCCGCACCGACCTGGCCCACCTCGGTGCGGGGGTCGGTGTCGGGGACCCGCTCCGGCATCGCCACCTCGCCGCTGGCCAGCGGCAGCTCGGTCACCCGGGACGCGGTGGCCGCGACCCGGCGCAGCGGACGCAGCGCGAGCCGCACCCAGGCCGCCGCCGCGATCCCGGCGGCGGCGAGCACGGCCGCGAAGACGGCGGCCTCGACCAGGACCAGCCGGTGCAGGGTCTCCTCGGCGGGATGCAGCGGCAGCCCGGTGACGAGCACATCGCCGTCGTCGCCGCGCACCGCCGCCACCCGGTACTCCTCCAGCGCCGACAGGGACAGCGACCGGCCGCGGCCGCCGGGCGGGAGGGCGGCCAGGGCGCGCCGGTCGGCGGCGGTGAGCGGAACCGGCTCGACGGCGTCGCCGCGGACGACCACGGCCTGCGTCACCGAGCCCCCGAACAGCCGCGCGCCGAAGGTCCCCGGCGCCTGCCCGCGGGTGTCCGGGCCGTTGTCGGCGTCCGGGCGCCGCTCGTGCTCCAGGCTCGCCGGGAACCTGCCGCCGGACGCGGCCAGCTGCTCGTCCAGCCGGCCGACGAGGAACCGGTCGAGCGCCACCGCGGTGGCGATCCCGACGGCGAGGCAGCTCAGCGCGAGCAGGACGACCAGCCCGGCGGTGAGCCGGGCCCGCAGCGTGCGCGGGCCCCTCACGGGGCCGCCGGCCGCAGGACGTACCCGACGCCGCGGACGGTGTGGATCATCGGTTCCCGGCCCGCGTCGATCTTCTTGCGCAGGTAGCTGATGTACAGCTCGACGACGTGGGCCTGGCCGCCGAAGTCGTAGTCCCAGACGCGGTCGAGGATCTGCGCCTTGGACAGCACCCGGCGCGGGTTGCGCATCAGGAACCGCAGCAGCTCGAACTCGGTGGGGGTCAGCTCGACGAGCCGCCCGTCGCGGGTCACCTCGCGGGCGTCCTCGTCCAAGGTGAGGCCGCCGACGGTGAGCAGCCGCGCGGCCTCCGTCCGCCGGGCCATGCCGGCGCGGCGCAGCAGCCCGCGCAGCCGCGCCAGGACCTCCTCCAGGCTGAACGGCTTGGTCACGTAGTCGTCGCCGCCCGCGGTGATCCCGGCGATGCGGTCCTCGACGGCGTCGCGCGCGGTCAGGAACAGCACGCACACCTCCGGCGCCTCGGCGCGCAGGCGGTGCAGCACCTCGAGGCCGCCGATGTCGGGGAGCATCACGTCAAGCACGACCGCGTCGGGCCGGAAGTCGCGGGCGGCGGCGACCGCCCCGGCGCCGTCGCCGGCGGTGCGGACCGCCCAGCCCTCGGACGCCAGCACGCGCGACAGCACCTCGGCGAGGTCCGGTTCGTCGTCGACGACCAGGACCCGGACGGGCGTGCCGTCCGCCCGGCGCAGGCCCGCGGCCCCGGATTCGTCCTGTGTCATGGTGCCGCCATGATCCCTCTCCCACCTCTGAGTTTCCTCTGAAAAGGCGCTGAAAGGGGGTCTTCCCCGCGCTGTCATAGGGAACTCAGAAATTGCGTAGGCAGGGTGGCCGGCATGACCACGACCAGACCCGACGTCCAGCGGCCCGTCGCCCGGCCTTCGCGGCCGGTGTGGCGCGTCCCGTCCTCCTGGCCCCAGGTCCTGATCTATGCCGGGGCCGTCCTGGTGCTCGCGCTGTGGTGGCGGAGCACCGGCTCGGTCACCGGGCTGGACGGCTGGCTGACCGAGGCGGGCCGCGTCACCGGCCTGCTCGCGGGCTACGGATGCGCCGTCCTGCTGGCCCTGATGGCGCGGGTGCCGGCGCTGGAACGCGGCGTCGGCACCGACCGGCTGGCCCGCTGGCACGCGATGGGCGGCCGGTACACCGTCTGGCTCGCCCTGGCGCACGCCCTGCTGATCATCTGGGGGTACGCGGTGACGTCCCGCACGGACGTCGTCCACCAGACGGCGACCGTCGTCCTCGACTATCCCGAGATGCTCAAGGGGACGGCCGGGTTCCTCCTGCTCCTCGGCGTCGGCATCACCTCGGCGCGGGCGGCGCGGCGCAGGCTGCGGTACGAGACCTGGCACTACCTGCACTTCGCGACCTACCTCGCGATCTTCCTGGCGTTCTCGCACCAGCTCGCCAACGGCGCCCAGTTCGTCGATGACGCCTGGGCGAGAGGCGCCTGGTACACGCTGTACATCGGGGTCGCCGTGCTCCTCGTCTGGTTCCGCTTCCTCACACCGGTCATCCGGGGGCTCCGGCACGGGCTGCGGGTCGCCGCCGTCCGCACCGAGGCGCCGGGCGTCGTCTCCGTCTACATGACCGGACGCGACCTGGGCAGGCTGCGCGCCGAGCCGGGGCAGTTCTTCCGCTGGCGGTTCCTGGCGCCCGGTTTCTGGTGGGCGGCCAATCCGTACTCGCTGTCCGAGCCGCCGCGCGGCCACCGGCTGCGGATCACCGTCAAGGAGGCCGGAGACCACAGCCGCGCCCTGGCCCACCTCCGCCCCGGCACGCGGGTGTGGGCGGAGGGTCCCTACGGCGGCTTCACCGGCACGCGGCCCCACCACGACCGGGCCCTGCTGCTCGCCGGCGGCGTCGGCGTCACCCCGCTGCGGACCCTGTTCGAAACCCTCCCCGGCGACGTCACCCTCGTCTACCTCGCCCGCCGCCCGGAGGACCTGGCGTTGCGCGGCGAACTGGACGCCGTCGCCGCCGCACGCGGCGCCCGCGTGCACTACTTCGTGGACGAGCCGTCCGAGTACTCGCTCCCGCTGACCGGACGCGCGCTGCGATCGATCGTGCCCGACGTGCGGCACCGCGACGTCTACCTGTGCGGGCCGCCCGGTATGACCGCCGCCGCGCTGCGGGCCCTCCGCCAGGCCGGCGTGCGCCGCCGCCACATCCGCACCGAGTCGTTCGAGTTCTGAGAGGCCCAGCATGCGCCGAGCCACCATCGCCACCGGGACGACCCTCGCGGGCGTCGTCCTGCTGCTGTCGCTGAAACCGCACCACCAGGCGGTCCCGGTGACGCGTCCGCCCTCCCCGGAACCGCCCGCGCCCGGCGGAGTCGCGGCGGCCGCCGCGAACGGGACCTACCGGGGCCAGAGCGTCGACACCGAGTACGGGCCGGTCCAGGTCGAGATCACGATGTCGAAGGGCCATCTCACCGCCGTCCGGGTCCTGCGCGCCCCGTCCTCGAACGGCCGCGACCGGGAGATCGCGGCCATGGCCCTGCCCCGGCTCACCAAGGAGGCCCTCACGGCCGGGAACGCCCGCATCGACGCGGTCTCCGGAGCGACCTACACCAGCGAGGGGTACATCACGTCCCTGCAGAGCGCCCTGGACCAGGCCCATGCCTGAGGCGATCCGCCACGTCGAGCACGTGATGGGGACGGCGGTCACGTTCGACATCCGCTCGGGCCCCTCCCCCGCCGTCACCGAGGCGCTGGCACAGGCCGTCGCGTGGCTGCACCACGCCGACCACGTGTTCTCCCCGTACCGTCCCGGCAGCCAGGTGTCCCGCCTCGCCGACGGCCGTCTCACGGCCGGCGAATGCGATCCCGAGGTCGCCGACGTCCTGCACCGCTGCCGCGTGCTGGAGCGCATCACCAGAGGGGCGTTCACCTGCCGTCCCGGTGGACGGCTCGACCCCAGCGGCCTGGTCAAGGGATGGGCGGTCGAGCGGGCGTCCACGATCCTGTACGAGGCCGGCGTCCTCGACCACTGCGTGAACGGCGGCGGCGACATCCAGGCGCGCGGGGAGGCCGGTCCAGGACGGCCATGGCAGATCGGCCTCTCCGATCCGCACCACCGCGACCGGCTCATCGCCGCCGTGACCGGACACGACCTCGCGGTCGCCACCTCGGGCACCGCCGAACGCGGCGCCCACATCATCGACCCCCGGACCGGACGCCCCGCCACCGACCTCGCGTCGATCACCCTGGTCGGACGCCACCTGACCGACGTCGACGCCCTCGCCACCGCCGCCTTCGCCATGGGCGGCGCCGCACGCACCTGGGTGGAGGCGCATCCCGGCATCGAAGCACTGGCCGTGGCCTCCGACGGCTCCACCTGGTGCACATCCGGCTTCGGAGACGTCGCCCTAGCCGTCTCCCCAGCAGGTTCGGGCTTGTAGGACGGCCCGTTCGGAGGTTCCCCGCTCGTCGAGGCGAACGCCCGGCCCTTTACCGGGACGGGCCGACGACCGCGACCGGGCATTCCGCGTGATGGATCGCGCCGTGGACGACGGAACCGAGCCCGGGCAGGCCCGATCGGTGACGGCTCACACCGACGACGAGCAGATCAGCCGTCCGCGACACCTTGGACAGGGCGGACACCGGGTGCCCGACGATCACCTCGTTCACCACCTCGACCAGCGGATACCGCTCGCGCAGCGGGGCGTAGGCGGCGATGACGCCCGCACGCCGCTCGTCGTTCATCTGGTCCTCGTCAACGGCGAACCCGGACTCGGCGAGGCTCGCGGGGATCTGCCAGGCGTGCACGACGCGCAGCCGCGCCCCGCGGACGGCGGCGGCGTCGAAGGCGTACTCCAGCACGTCGATCGCCTCGTCCTCGATGTCCCATCCCACCGCGACCTCCCCGCGGTCGGCGCCCGCTTCTCCGCGCACGACCACGACCGGGACGGGCGAGTGCCCGGCCACGCGAAGGCTCACGGAACCGAGCAGCAGACCGACGAAGCCGCCGCGCCCGCGCTGGCCGACGACCAGTTCCAGAGCCTTCTCCGACTCGTCCCGCAGCGCGTCGGGCGGCGTGTTGACCGCCAGCGCGGTGGTCACTCGCAGCTCGGGCCAGCGTGCCCGCACGTGTTTCTCTGCCTCCAGCAGGACGTCGCTTCCCGCGCGTGACGCTCGCTCCGCGCCATCGGGCGGGGTGAACCGGCGAACCTGATACGGCCAGATCCGCGCCGCGTGCACGATGTGCAGCGGCCGGTGGCGCCGCGCCGCATCGGCGGCCGCCCACTCGACGGCACGCTTCGCGGCGCCGGACCCATCCGTTCCCACAACGACCGGTACGGGCATGGGCTCCTCCCAACGATCAGGCGGGTTTCACACCCATGAGCGCGAGCCTCCGCTCTGGGTGCCGGGCCGGGCGGCTTCCCAGGGCCCGTAGTTCCGAGCCGGGAAGGCCGCCCCGGCCGGTCTAGACATCGTTCCCCGTGGAGGCGTGGACGACCGCCACCGGGCAGGGCGCATGATGGACCAGCGTGTGGCTGACCGAGCCGAGCAGCAGCCCGCGGAATCCGCCCAGCCCCCGCGAGCCGACGACGAGCAGGCGTGCTCCGGCGGCCGCGTCCATCAGCACCTCCCTCGCCTGTCCGATCACGACATCGATCTCGGCGTCCACCCCCGGATGGCGCTCGCGCAGCGGGCGCATCCACCGGGCCAGCCGCGCCTCGGCCGCGGACCGCAGATCGGCCTCGTCCACCAACGGCGGCAGATCCCTCCCGGACACCGGCTCCCAGGCGACCACCACGCTCAGAGCGGACCCTCGCCCCTCCGCCTCGGCGAAGGCCAGTGCCAACGCCGACCGGGACGCCGGGGAACCGTCCACTCCGGCGATGATCCGGCCCGGACCCAGATCAAGGCGGCCGCGGACGAGCACGACCGGGCACGCGGCATGCGCGGCCACCTGTGCCCCCACGGAACCGAGCAGCAGGCCCGGGAAGCCGCCGGTGCCCCGGGGCCCCAGCACCACCAGGTCGGCGCTCCCGCCGACCTCGATCAGCTTGGCGGCGGCGGGCGCCCGCGCGAGGACCGCCTGCACCTTGAGGTCGGGCGCCGCCCTCCGGGCGCGCTCGATACCGCCGTTCAGGATGTCCTCGGCCACGGCCCTCGGGTCGATGGCGGGCATGGTGGCCGGGCGTCCGACGCGGACGTCCCACGCGTGGAGCACGGTCAGCGGCACATCCCGCATTCGCGCCGCGTCGGCCGCCCACTCAAGGGCGTGGACACTGCCCTCCGAACCGTCGTACCCGACGACCACGCCGGTGATGGGCTGTTCGCTCATGTGCCGCCGCCTTTGGTCTTGGTCTTGAGGTGTGGCGCCTCGGCTCCCACCGGTTCAGGGATGTCCCGCACGGTCGGCTGAACGGACGGGCCGTCCCGCCGGACGCGCCTGCGGAGGTTCCGGAACTGCCGGTGCTGCATGAGGAAATGCGCGGGCTCGCCGAAGAGGCGGCCCACGAGCCGGTCCGCCGCGGCCGGCCTCCCGCGGCCGCGCGTCCGGACGATCAGCCTCGTCCCGCCGCCGGGCAGCGGCCTCAGGTGGAAGGCCCAGATCCCGTCGGTGTACGCCTCGGGCATCGGGCCGCGCGGGTCGAACGGCCGTCCGGACGGAAGTTCGAGGTCGGACCTGAGCACCAGCGTCCTCGCGGGGTCGAGGACCGCGACGACGAAGTAGACCGCCCCGCTGGGCACCGCGGGCAAGCGGGTGCCGACGGCCACGTCCTGCCACCCGGGATGGATCTCGGCGGCGCTCCGCTCACCCCTGTTGTCGAGGAGGTCCCAGCTGTACCAGCCGGCCCGCCCGCATCCCATCTGGACCAGCCACGGCCAGACGTCCTCGGGCGGCGCGGGCAGCGAGACCGCCATGGTCGACTGCGCGGTCGCCCCCTGAATGAGATCGTCACCGGGATAGGACGTGCTCGCCTCTTCCCGCGTCGCGCCCCAGCGCAGCAGGCGAGGACGCACCAGGGCCGCGTAGGCGCCGACCGCGAGAACGGTGAACGCGGTGCTGCGAAGGGTCGTTCTCATTGTTCCCATCCCCTCTCGGCTGTCCTCTCCACGCTTCCCCTCTGCCCGATGAGCTTTCAGAGGCTTCCGCCCCCTTGCAGGGCGGACCTTCGGCCTTGGAGGAGCGGGACACAGGCCGGTGGCACTGGCCGCCGGGCCTCTGCGGCGTGGGTGAGGGTCGATCAGCCGCTGAGCAGCCGTGGATTCCGGTGAGGGCTAGTCGGTGGGGTTCGGGGGTGCGTGGACGACCGCTACCGAGCAGGGCGCGTACTGCAGCAGGGCATGGCTGACCGATCCGAGCAGGAGGCCGCGGAAGCCGCCCAGCCCCCGCGAGCCGACGACGAGTAGACGCGCGCCCTGCGCGGCATTCAGCAGGACTTCACGCGGATGGCCGACCAGGACCTCGGCCTGCGCGTCCACTCCCGGGTGAAGGTCCCGCAACGGGGCCGTCAACTGCTCCAGCCGTGCCGTGGCCGCCTCCCGCATGCCGGTCTCGTCGACCAGCGGCGGAAGATCCTTCAACGGCGCCGGCTCCCAGGCCGCCACCGCGTGCAGGGACAGTCCGTGCAGTTCAGCCTCGGCGAACGCCATCGCCAGCGCGGCCTGGGATGCCGGTGAACCGTCCACGCCGACCACGGCACGGCCCGGCTCCGTCCCCGGCTGCCGGTCCGGAGCGCCCCTGGCGATGACCACGGGACACGAAGCGTGCGCGGCCACCTGGGCACTGACCGACCCGAGCAGCAGGCCGGTGAACCCGCCGAGGCCCCGCGGCCCCAGCACGATCAGGGCGGCGCTCTTGCCCGCCTCGATCAGCTTGGCGGCGGGCCGCCCGCATTCGAGCACCCCCTGGACCGGCACATCGGACGCCTGCTTCCGGACGTGCTCGACTCCACCGTCCAAGGTCTCCTGCGCCAGAGGCCCCAGGTCCACCATCGGCATGGCCATCGAGCCTCCGCCGTAGGGCTGCCACGCGTGGATCACGGTCAGGGGCAGGCCGCGTGCCCGGGCCTCCTCGGCGGCCCAGTCCAAGGCGTGGACGCCGTTCTGCGAACCGTCGTAACCGGCGACGACACCGGTGACCGTCTCTGAGCTCATGCCGTCTCCCCGCCTTGCGCGTGCCCCCTTGGACCCCTACATCCCCTCCCTCCAGAGCTTGAACGCACTGCTTCACCGAACGCGGACGCCGGCACGGGCCGAACGGCCGCGCCCGCGATGACGAAAGTCCCTGGAACGCACATCCGCCCAGAACAACCCTGAAGGGGCTGGTCCAAATGACGGGCCCCCCAAGGAGACGCACATGTCCGCGCAACGAACGACAGTTCTCGTCGGAGTCGACGGCTCGTCCGCTTCCGACCACGCCATCACCTGGGCCGCGGACGAGGCCGCACGGTTCGGGAAGTCCCTGAATCTGGTCCATGTCGTGGAGTCGGCGACGCTGGACCTGCCGGGACGCACGACAGACGGGATCTCGGAGGAACTCGTCCGGGCGGCGACCCGGATCCTGGAGGACGGGCGGGCCCAGGCGCTGCGGCAGCAGCCGGAACTCACCGTGGAGACCATGCTCGTCCATGAGCGGAACGTGCCGGCCGGGCTCCGCCAGTACGCCGGCGACGCCACCGAGGTCGTCGTCGGGCACCGCGGGCGGGGCGGTTTCGCGGGGCTGCTCCTCGGCTCCACCGCCCTGCGTCTTGCCGGGCGCTACCCCGGCCCGGTGATCGTGGTGCGCGGCCAGGACGAGCCCGCGTCCGGCGAGATCGTGATCGGGCTGGACCTGGTCGAGGATCCCGCGGCCGCGCTCGACCACGCGTTCGCCGCAGCGGCCGCACGCGAAGCGCGGCTGCGCGCGCTGCACGCCTGGCATCCCGCACCGCTCGCCGTCGAAGCGGGCGTGGACCTGCAGATCATCGCCGACACACGCCGCGAACACCTCGCCGCCACGCTGGCGCCCTGGCGGACTCGGCACCCGGACGTCGAGGTCATCGAGGACGTCGTCATCGGCCACCCGGTCGAGGCGCTCGGCCGTACCTCGGCCGGCGCCGGCCTTGTCGTCGTCGGCTCCCGGGGACGGTCGTTCCCGCTCGGCTCGGTCAGCCACGGGCTGATCCACCACGCCCGCTGCCCCGTCGCGGTCGTCCGTCCCTACGAGTGACCCACCGATCCCGGTGCGCCGGATGCCGCATGTCCGGATCGGGTCCGGCGGGCCAAGCGGAACAGGACGTTGGTCTGCCGGCCCGGGGACAGACGCCCGGCGCCCGGCCCGCGGCCTCGGTGATCGGCTGAGATCGCGGCGATCAGCCGCCGATGAGAGGAGGCGCTGATGAGTGCGAGACCGGCTCGCCGGAAGTTGGGGTTGTGGATGGCCACGGCTCTGGTGGTGGGCAACATGATCGGGTCGGGTGTGTTCCTGCTGCC
>NZ_JBFARO010000166.1:0-15921 GCF_040677125.1 Actinomadura sp. NPDC049382 | reverse complement strand
ATGGTACTGCATGGGAGACCGTGTGGGAGAGTAGGACGCCGCCGGACTCATATTGCAGGAAGGCCCCGCCGTTTTCGGCGGGGCCTTTCTCATTTGTGCGGAGGCTCTCATTTGTGCGGCGGCTCACTGGGTCACCTTCTCCAAGAACTTGTCCAGGTTGGCGTGGACCCGGGCGATCTTCTCGTCCAGAGTGAGCGACTCCTCCAGCCCGCCGCCCGCGACGGACTGCTTCTTGCCCCGGACGTACAGCGAGCAGTCGAGGTCGACGCACATGTACTGCCCGACGGAGTTGCCCTGGCGGCCGGCCTCGCCGCTCCGGCGCGCGGTCATCAGCGCGACGCCGCCGCCGGTGCGCGTGGTCAGGCACAGCGAGCACATGCTGCGCGCAGTGAAGCCGCGGGCCGCGCTGGGAGCCACCCGGAACGAGATGCCGATCGGACGCTCGTCGCGTTCGGCGATGAGGTAGGCGCGTCCGGGGGCACCGGGGTCCTGCCAGCCCAGGAAGTCCAGGTCGTCCCACGGCTGGTCGGCGAAGTCCTTGGGCAGGTCCAGGCGCTTCGCCTCGCCCTTGGAGGCGTTGACGAAGGACCTGCGGATGTCGTGTTCGGTCAGCGGTCTCATGGGCGGCGAGCGTAGTCTTCCTAATGCTATTAGGCAAATGCCTTGCTAGGGTAGGCTGGACGACGCACGGAGGAGGGCCCATGGTTCGCGCGGGAGTGACCGTCGAGCGGGTGACGCTGGCGGCGGCGGAGCTGGCCGACGAGGTCGGCTTCGACAAGGTGACCGTCGCCGCGGTCGCGCGCCGCTTCGGCGTGCGGGAGGCCAGCCTGTACTCGCACATCAAGAACGCCCACGACCTGAAGACCCGGGTCGCGCTGCTCGCGCTCGCCGAGCTCGCCGACGACGTCGCGGCCGCGGTGGCCGGACGCGCCGGCAAGGACGCCCTGGTGGCCTTCGCGAGCGCCTACCGGAGCTACGCCAAGCGGCACCCCGGCAGGTATGCGGCGGCCAGGATGGAACTCGACCCCGAGACGGCGCTCAAGAGCGCGGGTGTACGGCACGCGGAGATGACGCGCGCGATCCTGCGGGCCTACGCGCTGTCGGAACCCGACCAGACGGACGCCGTGCGGATGCTGGGCGCCGTGTTCCACGGCTACGTCAGCCTGGAGACCTCCGGCGCCTTCCAGCACACCCCGCGCGACGTGGACGCCTCCTGGGCCAGGACCTTGGACGCCCTCGACAGCGCCCTCCGGAACTGGCCCACAGCACCCGAAGCGCCCCCAGCCTCCTAGAAGTCGTCTCCTGCGAGGACGGTGTCGGCGTCGACGATGCGGTACGCGTAGCCCTGCTCGGCGAGGAAGCGCTGCCGGTGGGCGGCGTAGTCCTGGTCGAGGGTGTCGCGGGCGACGACGGCGTAGAAGCGGGCCCCGGCCCCGGACGCCTTGGGGCGCAGCAGCCGTCCCAGCCGCTGAGCCTCCTCCTGGCGCGACCCGTAGGCACCCGACACCTGGACGGCGACGGACGCCTCCGGCAGGTCGATCGAGAAGTTCGCGACCTTCGACACGACCAGGACGTCGATCTCGCCCGAGCGGAACGCGTCGAAGAGCCGCTCCCGCTCGCGGACCCTGGTCTCGCCCTTGATGACGGGGGCGTCCAGGAGCGCGCCGAGTTCGTCCAGCTGGTCGATGTACTGGCCGATGACGAGCGTCTGCTCGCCGCGGTGGCGGTCGACGAGCGCCTGGATGAGCTTGGTCTTGGTGTCGGTCGTGGCGCAGTAGCGGTACCGCTCCTCGGGCTCGGCGGTCGCGTAGGCGAGGCGCTCGGCGTCGGTGAGGGTGACGCGGACCTCGACGCAGTCGGCGGGCGCGATCCAACCCTGGGACTCCATGTCCTTCCAGGGCGCGTCGTAGCGCTTCGGCCCGATGAGGGAGAAGACGTCGCCCTCGCGGCCGTCCTCGCGGACGAGGGTGGCGGTGAGGCCGAGCCGGCGGCGGGCCTGCAGGTCGGCGGTCATCCGGAAGATCGGCGCGGGCAGCAGGTGCACTTCGTCGTAGACGACGAGGCCCCAGTCGCGGGCGTCGAAGAGCTCCAGGTGCGTGTAGACGCCCTTCCGGCGCGTCGTCATGATCTGGTAGGTGGCGATGGTGACCGGCCGGATCTCCTTCTTCGTGCCGGTGTACTCGCCGATCTCGTCCTCGGTGAGGGACGTGCGCCGCAGCAGCTCCTGCTTCCACTGGTGCGCGGACACGGTGTTGGTGACGAGGATGAGCGTGGTGGCCTGCGCGCGCGCCATGGCGGCGGCGCCGACGATCGTCTTTCCGGCGCCGCAGGGCAGGACGACGACGCCGGAGCCGCCATGCCAGAACGCCGACGCGGCCTCCTCCTGGTAGGAGCGGAGCTGCCAGCCGTCCTCGGCGAGGGAGATCGCGTGGGCCTCGCCGTCCACGTAGCCGGCGAGGTCCTCGGCGGGCCAGCCGAGCTTGAGCAGGGCCTGCTTGAGGGCGCCGCGCTCGCTCGGGTGGACGGCGACGGCGTCGTCCCCGACCCGGTCGCCGATCATGCCCTTGATCTTCTTGGCCCGCAGGACCTCCTCCAGCACCGACCGGTCGGAGGACGACAGGACGAGCCCGTGCAGGGGGTCCTTCTCCAGCCGGAGCCGCCCGTACCGCGCCATCGTGTCGGCGACGTCCACCAGGAGGGCGTGCGGGACGGGGTAGCGGGAGAAGCGCAGCAGCGTGTCGACGACCTGCTCGGCGTCGTGCCCGGCGGCGCGGGCGTTCCACAGCGCGAGCGGCGTCACCCGGTAGGTGTGGACGTGCTCGGGCGCCCGTTCCAGCTCGGCGAACGGGGCGATCTCCTTGCGGCAGGCGTCGGCCAACTCGTGGTCGACCTCCAGCAGCAGCGTCTTGTCGGACTGGACGATGAGCGGACCGTCGGACAAAGCAGCAGCCCTTCGTCGGGGTTCGATGATCGGTGCTCCGCGTTCGACCGCCGGGGCGCCGCAGCCGCACGCTACCCGAGCCGCGCCCCAGGATGGCGCGTTCCGAACCGGACCGCAGACTCTAACAACCCCCGCCGCCGCGTTTATTGCCTCAGCGGACGCGGCGCGTGCGGCGTTACTTCGACCGGCCGGCCGCGCCGGGCGCCGTGCGGTCTCGCGATCACGTCGTCCACATGCGGACGTTCAGGACGTCGCCCTGGACGGGCCCTGTTCCTAGATGCCGCCGGAGTCGTAGCCGGAGTCGCTGTTGACCATGACGATGACGTAGATGATGCCGAGGACGATGCCGCAGACGATGGACAGGGCGAACAGGACCCAGCCCGCGATCGTCAGCTTGCGGGCCGACTCGGGGTCGGTGTGGACGCGGCCCATCGCGAGCGCGGCGACGATCGCGCCGGGGATGGCCAGCAGGCCGCAGCACAGCACGACGCTGACGATGTTGCAGACCAGGCAGGCGGTCGTGTTGGCGTTGCTCTGCCGCTGGACGGGCACGCCGGGGGGACCGTAGGCGTAGCCGGGAGGCGGCTGGGCGCCGGGATACGGGGAACCGCTCCAGCCCTGGGACCCGGACCCGTAGGGGTCCTGCCAGCCGGGCGGGGTGCCGCCGTATCCGCTCACAGACGGCCTCCTCAACTCGCCGATGGGGCTCCAGACTAGGACGTCCGGACCCCGGCACGGGTTCCTTTTCGCGGCCGTAACACCCCGTCCATCCGTCCCGTCAGGGAAAGGGTGCTATGTGCCGGTCTCGTCGTCCAGTTCTGAGACGCCGGTGATGCGGTGGAGCGCGAAGCGGTGCACGGCGGCGCGGGTCGCGTCGTAGCCGGTGAGGAAGCCGCCCTCGACCCGGACGGGCGCCACGATGCGGCTGGACGCCTGGCCCTGCTGGTCGAGGTAGCCGATCCAGACGCGGCCGCCGCGCTCGACGGCGGCGCGGAGCCGCTCGATGGTGGCCATCGCGGGGGAGCGGGGCGGTTCCCCGCCGGGGGCCGCGGCCTGCCGGGCGGCCTGCTCGGCGCCGTGCCGGGACGCCTCGTCGCCCGCGCGCACCGCGCGCACGGCGGCGGCGATCATCGAGGCGTCGGTGCGGTCGTCCGGGCGCAGCCGGACGATCTCGGCGGTCGGCGGCGGGTCGGCGCGCTGCGCGTCCGGCCGGGTCACGATCACGCCGCCGCCGGGCGCCTCGGCGACCGGGGCGAGGCCCATCCCGCGCAGGCCGTCGAGCAGGTCGGCGCGCTGCAGCCCGGACGCGAGGACGGTCGGCGCGAGCCGGTGCAGCCGCAGCGGCTCGGCGCGCCGGTCGGCGAGGATCTCGTCGAGGGTGGCGGCGGAGTCGGTGCGGACGTAGGAGGACAGCGCCCCGACGCGCAGGTGCCCGTGCCGCCGCGCGACGTCGTCGATGAGGTAGGTGAGCGGCTGCGGCAGCGGCGTCGCCGAGTGCCGGGTCAGCAGGTCGGTGATGTCGGCGGCGGACCGGCCGGCGTCGAGGGCGCGGCGGATCGACTCGGGCGTGAACCGGTAGACGGTGGCGCCGCCGGTGGACTCGACGTCGGCGGCGAGCGCGAGCTCCCGGGCGAGGTCGGTGACGAGCGGACCCGGCGCGATCGCGGTCAGGTCGGCCTGGATGAGGATCTCGTCGACGGGCTCGGGAAGGTACTTCTCCAGGGCGGGCTCGGGGTCGTCGCCGGCGAGGAGGTCGCGGGCGAACGCGACCAGTTCCCCGAAGCCGGTGAGGCCGAGCGCGGCGGCCTCGCGCAGCGTCCAGCCGAGGAGCCGCTCGCGGGTCGGGCCGCCGCGGCGGGGCCGCAGCCAGGCGAGCCGGGTGCGCAGCGCGTCCTCGTCGACGGCGGCGCCGCGCCCGGCGCCGGCGAGGACCTCCAGGATCTCCCGGCGGGTGGCGGGGGCGCTGCTGCGCACCATCGCCTCGCTGAGCGCGTTGATCAGCCGGTCGCGGTCGTCGCGCTCCCCGGCGAGCCCGGCGACGCGGTCGGACTTCAGCCAGCCGCGGGCCAGCTCCGTCCAGCGGCCGGCGGTGTCGCGCATGAGCCACAGGTCGTAGGCGGGGGTGGGCAGCCACTCGCCGTCGAGGTCGCCGCTGCGGGTGAGCAGCCCGGCGGCGTAGGCGATCTCGACGAGCAGCGCCGCCTTCCACTCGGGGACGTCCAGCAGCGCCGCGGCGGCGCGCAGGTCGCGGACGGCGAGGCCGCCGCTGCGCAGCACCGGCGGCGGTTCCAGGCCCCAGCGCTCCAGCAGCTCCTCGATGAGCCGGACGGCGCCCGCCGCCTCGCCCGCGGCGGCGCGGACCACGACGTCCTCGCCGCGCGGCTCGCGCGCCGCGGCGGGCAGCGGCGGCGGTTCGGCGGGGACGTCCCGGAACAGCCGGCCGCCGCGCAGGTGCAGCGCGACCTCGCGGGGGAGCGTGACGGTGCGGTCGTCCTCGGCGGCGAGGAGGCCGCGGGCGAGCAGCCGCTCGATCGGCGTCGCCGCGGTGTCGACGCGGAGGGGGCGGCGCGCGTCGGCGACCCGTCCGAACGGCGGCCCCCAGGCGAGCTGGTCGAGGGCGGCCCGCGCGTCGGGCCCGGCGTCCTCGATGAGCGCGGCGGGGTCGGCGAGCAGCTCGGCGAGCCGGCGCAGCAGCCGGGCGGAGTCGGGGAAGCCGCGCGGAGCCGCGCCTTCGAGGTCGGTGATCAGGTCGGTGAGCCGCTCGGCCGGGTAGCCCGCGAAGACCTCCTGGACGGGCGGGCCGAGCCCCGCCGGGTGCGGCAGCCCCTGCCGGACGCCGGGCGCGGTGGCCGGTGCCTTCTCGCCCCAGACCAGCCCGTAGCGGCGCAACGTGCCGAGGGCGCGCTCTACCTGCGGGGGCGTCGCGTCGAGGGCGGCCGCGAGCGCGTCCGCGTCCGGCTCGGGCAGCACGAGGAGGGCTTCGAGGACGGCGAGGGTGAACCGGTCGAGCCGGTCGAGGGCGCGGGTGACCGCGGCGGGCGTCGCGGCGCGGGCGGCGAGCGCGGTCAGGTCGGCGGGGACGGGGGCGAGCAGTTCCGGACGCGCGGACAGCAGCGCACGAAGCTCGTCATCGCCTCGCGCGCGCAACCAGTCCGCATACGTGTCCATGCCGTTCCCCAACCTTATGTCGCGTGCACGCCGCTGGTACGCGGGTCCACAGGGTAGGAGCCCGCGGGGCGTGCCCGAAGCCGGCGAGGAACCAGGATGGCGCAGGTCAGGTGGCGGGTGTGCGCTCCAGGTGCACCAGCCCGAGACCGAGCCGCGCCCAGCTCTCCACGAACCGCTTCTCGTCGATGCGGGTCGGCGGCTCGTACATCGACTCGTTCGCCAGCCAGTAGTTCACCACGGCGCCGCCGAGGATCGAGGCGATCGCGGGCCAGTCCTCGCGCGCGCCCTCGAACTCGGGCTGCGCGGCCAGCCAGGTCGCGATCCCGTCGTAGAGCGGGTTGACGATGCCCTCGCGCATCTCCGCGACCAGGTTCGGGAACTGGTCGAGGTCGCGGAACAGCACCCGGATGAGGTCCTGCTCCTCGCGCATCTTCGCGAGCCCGGCCTGGCACGTCATCCGCAGCCGCACCTCCAGCGGCCGCTCCTCGTAGGCGGCGGCCTGGACGAGGACGTCGCTGATCTGGCGGCGGGTCCGCTCGATGTGCTCGCGGATGGCGGAGGCGAGCACCTCCTCCTTGGACCGGAAGTGCCGGTAGAGCCCGCCGGCGCCCGGGGACAGGCCCGCCGCGGCCTCGATCTCCGCGACCGACGTCGCCGTGTAGCCCCGGTCGGCGAAGAGCCGGAGCGACTCGGACACGATGCGCTCGCGCGTGGATGGCGTCATGGTGATGAATTCCTCCGCAAGAACACTAAGGCATGTTCGGCCCGCGGGCCGCCGCCTCCTCGCACGGCACGCCCGAACCGGTCGCGCCGCGCGCCCCGGCCGGTCGTACGGCGCACCCGAACCGGGTCGTGCGGCGCGCCCGAATCCGCGATGCTCCGCCTCCGCGGGCCGGGAGGACTAGAGTTCGTTGGCGCACGCCCCGTCGCCGGAAGGGGCGTCGCCCAGGAAAGGTCGACGATGTTCAAGTCTCCGCGGAAGGCGGTGGGCGGGGCCTTCCTGCCCGAGGACTTCGTGGTGCCCACGCTGGTGGCGGGGCCCGACTTCCAGATCCGCCCGATCACCGTGCACGACGTGGTGAAGGACTACGGCGCCGTGATCGGCAGCCTCGACCGGCTGGCCGGCCGGTTCGGCCCCGAGTGGGGGTGGCCCGACCACGAGTTCACCTTCGAGCAGGCCCTGATCGACGTCGCCTGGCTGCAGAAGGAGGGGCAGCTGCGGCGCTCGTTCAGCTACGTGGTGATCACGCCGGACGGGGAGCGGCAGCTCGGCCGCATCCATGTCGCGCCGTCCGACGACCCCGCCGCGGACGCCGTCGTGGTGTTCTGGGTCCGCGCGGACGAGGAGAACTCCGTCCTGGAGAAGGAGCTGGAGACGTTCGTCCGCCGGTGGGTGACGACGGCCTGGCCGTTCGACGAGGTCCGCTTCCCCGGCCGGGACTAGCCGGGCGCGCCGCCTCGGCCCGGCCTGGTCAGGCCAGGCGGCGGACGAGGCCGACCACGATCCGGCCGATCACCAGGTACACGGCGGCCGCCAGGCCGTAGTTGACCGCCACGTCCGCCTTGTGGTTCGCGGGCTGGAAGACGTCCTTGAACTGCCAGCACAGGTCGGTGGCCCGGTCGCCGAACCAGCGGACGATGTCGTTCGTCGTGTTCGCCTCGAACGCGACGAACACGATGTGCACGGCCAGGACCGCCACGACGACCGTGGTCACGACGGAGACGGCCGTGGCGAGCGCTCCGACGGCTCGCCGGCGGGCCCCGGCGGCGCGGGCCGTGAACGCGCGCCGCCGCGGCGGGGCGCGGTGCTCGCCGCCCGGCTCGGTGCGGGTGGTGGGGTCGTCTGCCATCTGCGGCCTCCTTCACCGGGGGGCTGTGCCGGGGGCGGCCGGCGGAGTGATCGTCCTTGGCGCCGGGGTGACGTGTTCGGGTGCTGCGTTTTCCCTGGTCAGCTGGTTTGTGGTCGGGGGGTCGGGTATATCGCCATCACGGTCCCGCGTTCTCCTACTCGGATCCCGTCGCATCGCCACTACCAGGAGAGCGCGGGTCCTCCCATGTGTCCAGCCCCTTACCCTGTGGGCGTGCTCGATCTCGAACCTCCCGCTTCGTCCGGCGCGTCCTTCACCGTCGGTTTCGACCTCGATCTGACCCTGGCCGACACGCGGGCCGCCATCGGCGCCGTGTACGCCGCCCTCGCCGCGGAGACGGGCGTCCCCATCGACACCGAGCAGGTGGTCGGGCGGATCGGGCCGCCGCTGGAGGAGGAGCTGGCCTACTGGTTCCCGGCGGACGAGGTGCCCGCGATGGCGGCCCGGTACCGGGCGATCTACCCGGATGTCGCGATCCCGGCGACCGGCCTCATGCCGGGCGCCGTCGCCGCGCTGGACGCCGTGCGCGCCCGGGGCGGGCGGGTGGTCGTCGTGTCGGGCAAGAACCAGGCCGACACCGAGCGCACCGTCCGGTTCCTCGGGCTGCGGGCGGACGCCGTGGTCGGCGGCCTGTTCGGCGCCGACAAGGGCACGGCGCTGCGCGCGCACGGCGCCGGCGCCTACATCGGGGACCACACCGGCGACGTGGACGCGGCGCGGGCCGCGTCGGCGGTGGCGGTGGCCGTCGCGACCGGTCCGTTCGACTCGGCGGCCCTCACCGCGTACGGCGCCGACGTCGTCCTGCCGGACCTGCTGGCGTTCCCGGGGTGGCTCGGCGGGTTCCGGACGGCCTGACACGGTCCTGACCAGCCCTGACCGGGGGCTGCGCGCGGCCCGATATTCGGGTGCCGTCCGCGGAGGTCCGGGATAGCGTCGGAGGCGTTGCCCCGTAGGCCTCTCCGGGGGTACCCGGCGTGTACACCGGCCCGCGGCGAGGCACTAATCTTGGGGGCGATTCAGGACGATTACCGAACGAGGTCTCCGGTGCCGACTGGCAAGGTCAAGTGGTACGACTCCGACAAGGGGTTCGGCTTCCTCACCCGCGACGACGGCGGGGAGGTCTTCGTGCACTCATCGGCGCTGCCGGGCGGCGTCACCACGCTCAGGCCGGGGCAGCGCATCGAGTTCGGCGTGGTCGAGGGGCGCCGCGGGCAGCAGGCCCTCCAGGTGCGGGTGCTGGAGTCGCTGCCGTCGGTGGAGAAGACCATCGCCAAGCAGCGGCGCAAGAAGCCGGACGAGATGGTCGTGATCACCGAGGACCTGATCAAGCTGCTGGACGGGATATCCAACACCTACCGGCGCGGCAAGCACCCGTCCCCGGCGGAGGCGAAGAAGATCGCCACCGTGCTGCGGGCGGTCGCCGACGACCTCTCTCCCTGAGGACGCCGGAAGGGCATGCGGTCAGGCGCGCATCTCCGGATGCGCGTCTTTGATCGTCGTGGTGGGCGCGGCCGCGTCCGGGCGGCGGCGGCCGCGGCGGTGCGTCCCGGCCTGCCGGGTCAGCAGCAGGCCGAAGGCCAGCGCGAGCGCCGCCGCGACGGTCGCGAGCGCGACCCGGCCGTCCGCGACGATCGACATGCCGAGGCCGAGCAGCCCGCCGAGCACCCAGCTGAGCTGGTGCAGCGTCTCCGACACCGCGAACGTGGACGAGCGCAGCTCCTCGCCGATCTCGCGCTGCACGACCGCGTCCATCGACAGCTTGCCGAGGACCTGGCCGAGACCGGCGGCGGTCGCCACGGCGAGGGCCGCCCACAGCCCGAAGAACGCGGCGCCCGCGGCGGTGACGCCGGTGACGGCGGCGAGCGTCGCCGACACGATGAGCCGGGGCGCCCGCGCCTTCATGTAGGCGCCGAGCGCGGTGCCGAGCAGCCCGCCCGCGCCCGCGCACGCGGCCAGCAGGCCGAGCGCGACATGGTGGGACACCGGGTCGAACCGCTCCTGCCGCAGCAGGAACGCCAGGTAGATGATCAGGAAGCCGGAGAAGGCGCGCAGCACCGCGTTCGCCTCCATCGCCTCCACGACGAGGGGCCCGACGCGGGGCAGCGCCCGCCAGCGCCGCGCGCCCTTTTCGGCCGGTTCCGGCCGCGGGGCCTCCTCGGGGACGTCGACGTGCCCCGGCAGCCGCATGGTGAACAGCACGCCGAGCAGGAACACGGCCGTGCCGATGCGCAGCACCCAGGCCGGCCCGATGAGCAGGGCGAGCCCCGCCGCGGCCGGCGCGGTCACCGACGCCGTGATCAGCCCGGCGAACGAGGCGCGCGCGTTCGCCGTCACCAGCGTGATCTCGTCCGGCAGGACGCGCGGGGTGACCGACGCGCGCAGCACCCCGAACGCCTTCGACAGCACCAGCACGCCGAACGCGGCGGGCAGGAAGGTGACCTGGTCGCCGTGCGGGAGCGCGCTCGCCATCGCCCAGCACAGCAGCGCCCGCATCACGAACGTGCTGGCGATCGCGTAGCGGCGGACGTGCCTGGCCCGGTCCAGCGCGGGGCCGATCAGCGGGGCGACGAGCGCGAACGGCGCCATCGTGACGACGAGGTAGAGGGCGATCTGGCCGCGCGCCTGGTTGACGTCCAGGCCGAAGAACAGCGTCCCCGCCAGCGCGACCGTGACCATGGCGTCGCCCGCGGAGTTGATCGCGGACGCCTCGATCAGGCTGCCGAGGCCGCTGCGCCCGGCGCCCTGCGCGTGGGTGACGCGGCGGGTGAGCCGGCCCGTGCCGAGGACGGCCGAGCGCACGCCGCGGCCGGCGCGCGCCGCACCCCCGGTGACGGCGCGCAGGCTCCGTCCGGCCCTCGTCCCGTCCGCCATGCGCCCTGATCTCTCCCAGCGGCCGCGCCGGCTCGGCACCGGGGACGGCCATCGGAGTCGTTCGATTGAGGGTACGTTCCCCGCTGGAATGCGGGCTCACCCCACCGATTCGGCGGGCCCGGGCCGCCGCCCGCCTCCGGACGGTGCCCGGCCACGTCCTCCCATGGGCGAGAATTGAGGTGTGAGCCCACAGCGCCAGACCAGCCCCGCGCGTCCCGCCGCCGCGCGCACCACGTCCGGGCCCGCCCGCCGGACCCGCACACCCGCCGTCGACACCGCCTGCGCCGAGGCCGTCGACCTCGCCCGCGAGGCCGCCGAGGACACCGCCGGCGCCGCGCAGGTCGGCGAGCACCTCGGCCTGCGCCCCGAGGCCGACCGGGTGGTCACGCACTACTTCACGTGCCTCGACCCCGCCTACCGGGGCTGGCGCTGGGCGGTCACCGTGGCCCGCGCGTCCCGCGCGAAGAACGTCACGGTCAGCGAGTGCGTGCTGCTGCCCGGCGACGACGCGCTGCTGGCGCCGCCGTGGGTGCCGTGGCTGGAGCGGCTGCGCCCCGGCGACCTCGGCCCCGGCGACCTGCTGCCGACGGCCCCCGACGACGTCCGGCTCGCGCCCGGGTTCACCCAGGTCGACGACTCCACCGACCGCGAGGCCCAGTGGGAGCTCGGCCTCGGCCGCGTCCGGGTGCTGTCGCGGGAGGGCCGGGACGAGGCCGCGACCCGCTGGTACGAGGGCGTCGCGGGGCCCCGCGCGCCCATCGCCGCGTCCGCGCCCGCGCAGTGCTCCACCTGCGGCTTCTTCGTCGGGCTCGCGGGCGAGCTGCGGCAGGTGTTCGGGGTCTGCGCGAACGAGTACGCGCCGGACGACGGCCGCGTGGTCTCCGCCGATCACGGCTGCGGCGCGCACTCCGAGGCGGTCTCCATCCCGGCGGCGTCCGAGCACAACCCGCCGGTGATCGACGAGCTCGGGTACGAGGTCATCCCCGCCGGTGACGAGGACACCGCCTCCCTGGACGACGAGGCCCTCGGCCACAGCTGACCATGCCGGACACTCCGGATGATCTCCATGCCCGGGCCCTTCGCGAACGTGTGCTGAGGGCTTGGGCGGAGTCCCCGGCGCGCTTCCGTGAGGACGCCAACGCCGAAGAGGACTACGCCCTGGGCGGCTACCGCGACCGCGCGGTCATCGAGCTCGCCCAGAACGCCGCCGACGCCGCGCTGCGCGCCGGTGTGCCCGGCCGTCTCCGGCTGGCCCTGCGGACGTCGCCGTCCGGGAGTGTCCTGACCGCCGCCAACACGGGGGCGCCGCTGGACGCGGAGGGCGCCGAGGCGCTGTCCACGCTCCGCGCCTCGTCCAAGCGGGACGAGACGGCCGCGACGGGGCGCTTCGGCGTGGGGTTCGCCGCCGTGGTCGCCGTGTCGGACGCGCCGTCCATCGCCTCGGCGCGTCCCGTCCCGGTGGGGGTCGAATGGTCGCGGGAGCGGGCTCGGGCCCTGGTGGAGGCGGTGCCCGCGCTCGCCGAGGAGGCCGCGCGGCGGGGCGGTCATGTGCCGCTCCTGCGGCTGCCGTTCACGCTGGACGAGGTGCCGGACGTCCCGGACGGGTTCGACACCCTGGTGCGGCTGCCGCTGCTGGAGGACGCGGTCGAGTCCGTCCGGCGCCAGCTGGGGCAGGTGGGGGCGGCGCTGATGCTGGCCTTGCCGGCGCTGGCGCGCGTTGAGATCGACGTTGACGGTGATGTGCGCGAACTGGTCGCCGAGCGGCGTCCGGGTGGCGAGGTCGTCATCAACGGCGGCGTGTGGCGGACGGCCGAGGCGCATGGGGAGATCCCGGGCGAGCTTCTGGCGGACCGTCCCGTGGAGGAACGGGCGCGTCCGTTCTGGCAGGTGCGGTGGGCCCTGCCGGAGGACGGCCTGCCCGAGGGCATGCCGCCGGTGGTGCACGCCCCCACGCCCAGCGACGAGCGGCTGGATCTGCCCGCTCTGCTCATCGCGTCGTTCCCGCTCGCCCCTGACCGGCGGCACGTCGCGCCAGGGCCGCTGACCGAGTACCTCGCGGAGCGGGCCGCCGAGACCTACGTGCGGCTCCTCACCGGCCTGCCGGTGTCGCCGGGCGTGCTCGGCCTCGTGCCGGGGCCGGTGGGCGCCGGGGAGCTCGACGCGCGGATCCGGCGCGGGATCCGGGAGCGGCTGCCCGAGGCGCCCGTGCTGCCGCACGGGACGCGCGGCCGGGACGCGATCGCGATCGACGCGCCCGCGCCGTTCGTCGGGCTGCTCGCGGCGGACGCCGTGGTCGGCGGGCTGCTGCCGGCGGAGTGGCCGCCGCGGAGCCCGGCGCTGGCGGCGCTCGGGGTCCGCCGGGTCGAGCTGGCCGACGTGATCGATGAGCTGGCCGCTGTGGACCGGGAACCGGCGTGGTGGCACCGGGTGTACGAGGCGCTCGGCGGGGCCGCCACGGACGCGCTGGGCGCCCTGCCGGTGCCGCTGGCGGGCGCGGAGCCCCGGCTGGTGCGCGGGCCGCGCGGGCTGCTGATCGCGGACGGCGTCGACCCGGCCGGGCTGGACGCGCTCGGGCTGCGGTTCGTCCACCCGGAGGCCGTGCATCCGCTGCTGTCCCGGCTCGGGGCGGTCGAGGCGGGCCCGCGCGCGGTGCTGGGCGACCCGGCCGTCCGGGTGGCCGTCGAGGAGTCGTTCGACGCCGACGACCCGGACGCGGTCGCCGAGGCCGTGCTGGGTCTGGTGGGGCCCGCGCACATCGACCCCGGTGACGAGCCCTGGCTGGCCGAACTCGCCCTCCCGGGCGACGACGGCGACCTCTACCCGGCCGGTGAGCTCCTCCTGCCGGAGAGCCCGCTGCGCAGCCTCATGGCCGACGACGCGCCGTTCGGCGTCGTGGACGGCGACCTCCTGGAGAAGTGGGGCGCCGAGACCCTCACCGCCGTCGGCGTCCTGGACGGCTTCGCCCTCGCCAAGAGCGAGGACGTGAACCTCATGGGGCTCGCCGACGAGGCCGAGACCCTCCACCTGGACGACGAGGACCTGTGGGCCGACGACGCCCTCCGGCGCATCGGCCCGCAAGACCTCCCACCGCTCGTGCCGGAGTTCACGGCCGTCCGCGACCTGGAACTCGTCGCCGACTGGGCGGCGGCGCTCAAGGTCTTGGCCGGGCCTCCGTGGCGGGCCGCGATCGTTGACCCCGCCCATGTCACCTTGCACAACGGCAGGCGCGTGGCCGTCCCGTCGTACACGGCGTGGTGGCTGGGACGGCACCCGGTCTTGGACGGCCGTAGACCCGGCGAGTTCCGCCTGCCTGGCGACGACTCGCTGACAGGGCTTTACGACGTCGCACCAGACGGATTCGACGAGCGGCTGCTGCTCGCCTTGGGCGTCCGCACGTCACTTGAAGAGCTGCTAGAGGAGCCAGGCGGAGCCCAGGAGCTGCTCGACCGGCTCGGTGACCCCGACCGGTCCGTGACCCGCGCCCGTCTGGCCAGCCTCTGGACGACCCTGGCGGACACCCCCGAAGTGGACATCGAGCCACCCGACCGTCTACGCGCCATCGTGGACGGCGAGGTCGAGCTTGTGGACGCGGGCGACGCCCTCGTCCTGGACAGCCCCGACCTCCTGCCCCTCCTGCAAGGGCAGCCGCTCATCATCGCCGCCCAGGGACGCGACGCCGCGCTGGCCGAACTCCTGGACCTCCCGCTGGCGGGCGACGAGATCCCGGGCGAGGTTGAGTCGCACGGCGAGAAACGCCCCGTCCCGACCGCCGTCAGGGCCGTCCTACCGGACGCCCCGGCCGATTACCTCGTGCATGAACGCCTCACCGTGGACGGCCAGGACGTCCCCTGGTGGACGCGTGACGGCGAGATCCATGCGAGCGACGTGCACGGCCTGGCGCGGGCGCTCGCCTGGTCCACCGGCAACTGGGCGGACCGGCTGCTGATCGAGGCCGTCCTGCGCGACCCCGCGGCGGTGCCGGCCCTCCTGGCCGAGGCCGACCTGGAGCCCTAGCCGGCGCTCTCCCGCTCCTCGTCCGCCGCCGCGGCCCGCCGCTCGGCGCGCTCGGCCTCCTGCCGGGCGCGCCCCGCCTGCAGCCGGGGCGTGTACCACATGGCGAACAGGCCGATCCCGATGCCGGTGCAGCACACCCACAGCCACCACCGGTCCTCGGACGGCAGCCCGACGATGAGCAGCACCACGAGCGCGATCGCCCAGGCGCCGGTGCCCGCCGCCGCGATCCGGACGTCGTTGGTCTGCATCGGCGGGGGATCCGGGAGGCGGGTGCGGCTCATGGGTTCAGGCTACTGGGTGCGGGCTTCGCGGCCCCGGCCGCGCCGTCCTCCGCCGACCGCGGTGATGTGGGCCGACCTGCGGCGTGGCAGCATGGGCAGCAGACCCGGGAGAGCGAACACGATGACAACCCCACCGATCCGGGGCCGCACGGCGTCCGCGCCGGGGCTGGCCGAGGAGCTGCGCATCTCGATCGCGCGGCTCACCCGCCGCCTGCGCACGCTGCGCCCGCCCGCGGCGGGCGACGGCGGCCGTCCGCTGTCGCTCACGCAGTTCGCCGCGCTCGCCGCCATCGAGCGGCACGGGTCGATGACGCCGCGCGAGCTGGCCGACCACGAGAAGGTCCAGCCGCCCTCGATGACCCGCGTGATCGCCTACCTGGAGGAGCGGGGGCTCGTCGCCCGCCGCCCGCACCCGACCGACGGCCGCCAGGTCGTGCTGAACGCCACCGAGGCGGGCGCCGCCCTTCTCGCCGACGAGCGCCGCCGCAAGGAGGCGTGGCTCGCCCGCCGCCTCGCGGAGCTGACCGACGAGGAGCGCGAGACCCTCCGCCGCGCCGCCCCGATCATCGACCGCCTCAGCCGCTCCTAGCCCGTCTCCGCGCCCGCCCTTGCCGGAATAACAACGCTGGGATTAACGTTAGCTTTGGTAATGACTTCTGCTAACGAAAGCCCCGATGAACCGGAGGGGACCGCGACGCGCGGCCCGCACGGCCGCCGCCGCGCGCACCCCGCCCGCCCGGTGACCCCCGCGTCCCCCAAGACCGCGGCGCCGGCCCGC
>NZ_JBFARO010000165.1:0-17317 GCF_040677125.1 Actinomadura sp. NPDC049382 | reverse complement strand
GACGGCCGCGCCCGCGGCGGCTCCCGCCGTCGCGGCCCCCACCAGGTACTTGTGCTGCCCCGCCCACAGCTGCGGGCTGGTCCCGTGCGCCCGCTCGTCGAAGCGGCCGTGGGCGCCGCGGTCCGTGCCGGGCGCGTCGTCGGCGGGCTCCCACAGGTTCGCGGGGCGGTCCGGCCGGACGTCCTGCTCCGTCTGCTGGGAGGCGAAGCCGGTCCGCGCGAGGTAGCGGTCCACCAGGCCCGCCGCGACGCGGTTGGCGAGGATCGTGGCGACCGCGCTCGCGCCGACCCAGTACTCGCGGCGCGCGGGATGCTCGGCGGCGTACAGCAGCGCCTTCGCCGGGATCTCCGGCTGGTAGACCGGCGGGACCGGCTGCGGGCGCTTCGGCAGCCGCGACAGCACCCAGTCGAACTGCGGGGTGTTCACCCCCGGCAGCTGCACCATCGTCACCTTCACGCCGCTGCCCTCGTGCATCAGCTCCGTCCGCAGCGACTCGTGGAACCCCTTGATGGCGTGCTTGGCGCCGCAGTAGGCGCTCTGCAGCGGGATCCCCCGGTAGGCCATCGCCGACCCGCACTGGACGATCACCCCGCGGTCGCGCGGCATCATCCGCTCCAGCGCCGCCCGGGTGCCGTTGACGTAGCCGAGGTAGGTGACCTCGGTGGTGCGCTCGAACTCCGCCGGCGCGATCTCCCAGAACGGCGCGAGCACCGAGGAGAACGCGACGTTCACCCACACGTCGATCGGGCCGAGCTCCTTCTCGGTCCGGGCCGCGGCCTCCGCGACGCGGTCGCGGTCGGCCATGTCGACGGCGATCGGGAGCGGGTGCCCGCCGGCCGCCGCCACGTCGGCGGCGGCGCCGTCCAGCCCCTGCTCGCCGCGCGCCAGCAGGGCGATCCGCGCGCCGCGCCGGGCGAACTCCCGCGCGGTGGCGCGGCCGATCCCGCCGGTGGCGCCGGTGAGCACGACGACGCTGTCCTTGCCGATCTTCTGCTTCATCTCATCCCCATGCGGGCGCTTTGTCCGGGCACAGAGACCCACTGCCCGTGACATGGGGTCTGTAACGCGGGACCGGCGGCGCGGACCCGGGGCGCGGGAGGCCGGGCGGCGCTCGGATACCGTCGAGGTGTGCGCGCCCGCGAACTCGCCGTCGAGTACCCGACCGTGACCCCGGACGACTCCGCGATGGACGCCGCCCGGCTCCTGGCGGCCCGGGGGCTGCCGGGCCTGGTCGTGGTGGACGGGCGGCGCCGCGCGGTCGCGGTGCTCCCCGGTTCCCGGCTGGTGCGCCAGATCGTCCCGCCGCACGTCCGGGACGACCCCGCCCTCGCCCGCGTCTACGACGAGCCGCACGCCGACCGGCTCTGCGCCAGGCTCGCCGGCCGCACGGTCGCCGACCTCCTGGAGGGCGGCCGGGCGCCGCTGCCCGTCGTCGATCCCGGCGCCACCGTGATGGAGATCGCGAGCGTCATGGCGGACGCCCGCAGCCCGGTGGTGGCGGTCGCGGACGACGAGCGGCACCCCGAGCGGGGCGCCGTGATCGGCGTCATCACCGCCGCCCACCTGCTGGAACGCATCCTGCCCGCGGCCGGGGACGGCTGACCCGCCCGCCGCCGGGCCCCTCCCGCACCCGTTCCGCCCCGCGGTCCCGCCGCGCCGCCGGCCGGACTGTCAGGTAGCGATGACTTCAGGTCAGAACGTCTAGATGTAAGAACAAAGTATTGACTGACGTTCCGGCGCGGGCTACAAATGTGCCTCAAGCCACACGAAGATGACGAGCGGATGAACGGACGGTGTCCACCACCGGTCGCTCCGGTGAACTCGCCATCAGACCGAACGGGCCAGTGGGAGGCACCATGCGGGTCGGACTGTTGGGCGCGGGGCGGATCGGGGCGTGGCACGCCCGGTTCCTGGGCGGGCACCCCCAGGTGGACGCCCTGCTGATCGGCGACGCCGACGTCCGCCGGGCCGAGGCGCTCGCGGGCCCGATCGGCGCCCGCGCCGGCGACCCGGACGCGGTGCTCGGCGCCGGGCTCGACGCCGTCGTCATCGCCACCCCCACCGCCACCCACGCCGAACTGCTCGGCCGCGCCTGCGACGCGGGCGTCCCCGCGTTCTGCGAGAAGCCCGTCGCGCCCGACCTGCGCACCACGCTGCAGGTCCGCGACCGCGCAGCCAAGGCCGGCGTCCCGGTGCACATCGGCTTCCAGCGCCGCTTCGACGCCGGCTACGCGGCGGCGCGGCGGGCCGTCCTCGACGGCCGGCTCGGCGCGCTGCACCGCGTCCACCTCGTCACCGCGGACCCGGCGCCGCCGCCCGCCGAGTACGTCCGCTCGTCCGGCGGGATCTTCCGCGACTGCCACATCCACGACTTCGACATCCTGCGCTGGGTCACCGGCCGCGAGGTCGAGTCCGTGACCGCCGCCGGCGCCAACCGCGGCGACTCCTACTTCGCGGCGGCCGGCGACGTCGACACCAGCGCCGCCGTCCTCGCCCTGGACGACGGGACGATCGCCACCCTCCAGGGCTCCCGCTACAACGGCGCCGGCTACGACGTCCGGATGGAGCTGGCCGGCACCGCCGCCACCTGGGTGGTCGGGCTGGACGAGCGCGCCCCGCTCCGGTCGGCCGAACCCGGCGTCGACTGGCCCTCCGGGGACCCGTGGACCGACTTCCAGGAGCGCTTCGACCCCGCCTACGCGAACGAGATTGGAACGTTCCTAGAAGTGGCCAAGGGCAACGTGCCGAGCCCCTGCACGGTGGACGAGGCGCTGGAGGCGTTCCTCGTCGCCGAGGCCGCCACGCTGTCGCTGCGGGAGGGCCGCCGGGTCGCGCTGGCGGAGCTGCGATGATCTGGGCGATGGCGTTCGCCGCGGTGGCGCTGGCCTTCGTCTGGGTCACCGGCGTCAACGACGGCGCGGCCCTGCTCGGGCTGAGCGGGCGCTACCCCCGCTCGTCCGGGCCGCTGCTGATGGCGCTGGTGCTGCTGCCGCTCGTGCTCGTCCCGCAGCTGACCGTCGCGGTCGCGCGGACGTTCACCGAGGGGCTGACCGACCTCGGCGACCGGCGCGGCGCGCTCGCCTTCCTGCTCGGCGTGACCGTCGCGCTCGCCGTCGTCACCGCGCTCACCCGGCGCGGCCTGCCGACCAGCCTGACCCTCGCGATCGTCGGCGGCATCGGCGGCGCCGGCCTCGGCATGGGCCTGGACGTCTCCTGGGGCGGCCTCGGCCTGGTGTTACTCGTCGGCGCCGCCGCGCCGCTCGTCGGGACGACCGTCGGGTACGGCCTCGGGCTCGCCTCCCGCCGCATCCCGTCCTTCGCCGGCATGCCCGGCGCCGTGCGGACCGCCCACGTGCTCGCCTACAGCGCCCAGTGCGCCGCCTACGCCGCCAACGACGGGCAGAAGATGCTCGCCGTCGTCAGCGTGGCGCGGCACGTGGTATCCACCCGGCGGCTCGGCGCGATCGGGCCCGTCCAGCCCACCCCGTTCGTGCTCCTCGCGATCGGCGTGGTGTTCTGCGCCGGCGCGCTCAGCGCCGTCCACCGGGTGGGGGACCGGCTCGGCCGCGGGCTCGTGCTGGCCCGGCCGCTGCACGTCGTGTCCACCGAGGCGGCCGCGGCCGCGTCCGTCGCGGCCAGCTCGCTCGCGGGCGCGCCGGTCAGCATGACGCAGTCGGTCACCGCCGGGGTCGTCGGCGTCGCCGCCAGCGAGGGCGCCGCGCGGGTGCGCTGGCAGAACGTCCTCGGCATCGGCGCCGCCTGGCTGCTCACCCTCCCGCTCGCGTTCGCCGGCGGCGCGCTCTGCGGCCTCGCGGTGAGGGCGCTGTGAGCGCCGCCGTCCGGCCCGTCCGCCGGTTCCGGCTCGTCTGGGACGACCTGCGCGGCCGCTCCGGCGACCGGGTGATCGGGCAGGTCGCCCGGCAGGTCCGCGCCGCCCGCGACGGCGCCGAGCTGGCCCGCGAGATGGCCGCCGGCCGGGTGCCCTCGGCGGACGCCCGCGCCCGGATGGCCGAGATCGAGCACGCCGGCGACGCCGAGCGGGCCGAGCTCGCCGCGATGCTGCGCGGCGTCCTCGCCACCCCCATCGACCGGGAGGACCTCTACCGGCTCTCCCGCTCCGCCGACGACGTCCTGGACAACCTCCGCGACTTCGTCCGCGAGGCCGACCTGTTCGGGCCGCCCGGACTCGGCTTCGCCGTCCCGCCGCTGGACGCGGTGCTGGAGGGGCTGACCGCCCTCGACGCCGCCGTCCGGAAGGTCCTCGCCGAGCCCGCCGCGGTCACCATCGCGGCGCTGGGCGCGCGCAAGGCCGGCAACCGCGTCCGCGAGTACCGGCAGGCCGCGCTCGCGCGGCTGTTCGCCGGGCCGCTCGACATCGACGTGCTGCGCAGCCGGGAGCTGCTCGACCGGCTCGACGCGGTCGGGCGGCGGCTCGGCGAGGCGGCCGACGCCCTGTCGGACGCGATGCTCAAACGCAGTCACTGACCCTCTCATCCACCCCCATCGAGCCGCAGGTCCGGGGCCCGCCGGCGAAGCGCAAGGAGAGAACCGACCATGATCCGCACCATCCCGAGAGGGCGCCGGGGCCGTACCGGCGCCGCCGTGCTGGCCGCGCTCGCCACCGCGGCGCTCAGCGCGTGCGCCCCGTCCAGCAGCGGCGAGGCGGGGGCGGGCGACCCGCTGCCGACCGTCACCGTCGAGGACGCCGCGTCGTTCGACCTGAACGCGCTCGTCGAGGCGGCGAAGAAGGAGGGCGGCCTCCTCGCCTATGACGGCAGCGGCGACGTCAAGGACATGGCGGCGGCGTTCGAGAAGAAGTACGGGATCAAGGCCGAGGGCGTGAAGTCCAAGGCCGCCGCCACCGCCGAGAAGATGACCCGCGAGGCGCAGGCCAAGAACGTCACCATCGACGTCAGCCTGTTCGAGGACGGCCCCATGCTGGTCGGGCAGCTCCTCCCGCAGAAGATCGTCAAGACCTGGATCCCGCCGGACCTCGCCGGGAGCATCGCGGAGAAGAACCGCAACCCGCTGATGATGATCTCCAAGGCGTACGTGTTCGCCTACAACCCCAAGCTCAACCCGAACGGCTGCCCGGTGAAGAACATGTGGCAGCTCACCGAGCCGGAGTGGAAGGGCAAGGTGATGCTGCAGGACCCGCTGGGCAAGGAGGTCTTCACCCAGTGGTTCACGCAGATGTCGGAGCAGGGCTCGGACAAGCTCGCCGCCGCCTACGAGCAGCTCGGCAAGGGCAAGCTCAAGCTCGATGAGAAGGACCCCGCGTACGAGTGGGTGAAGCGGTTCGCCAAGAACGACCCCGTCCTCACCACCGAGGACGAGGACGTCGCGACCGCCGTCGGTGCCCCCAACCAGACCCGCACCACGATCGGGCTGTTCTCCATCGCCAAATTCCGCGACCTGGAGGACAAGAAGTTCAACATGAAGGTCTGCGAGGGCCTGGCCCCGTGGACCGGCTTCGCCTACCCGAAGTTCGCCACGATCGCGACCGGCTCCAAGCACCCGAACGCCGCCAAGCTCTTCGTCCACTTCGCGATGGAGAAGGAGGGCTTCGACCTCGAAGCCCACTCCGGCGGCGTGTCCGGCAACGACAAGGTCGGCGTGAGCCCGCACAACCCGCCCGGCCTCACCGACTGGAACACGCAGCTGTACTGGTTCTCCTCGGACCAGCTGCTCGCCGACTTCCGCGCCCGCCAGGACATCAAGGACTTCTGGCGCGTCAACCACTCCTGAGCCGAGCCTGAGCGGAGCGAAGGCTCGGCTCAGGACCGTGCTCGGGGCGCCTGGGGGGTCGTCCCCCCAGATGAACACACCCGTCCGGCGGGCCGCTCGGCGCGGCCCGCCGGGGCCCTCACCCCCGGAGGAACTGCCCATGGCGGTCGCCGCCCCCGCACGGCCGGCGTCTCGCGGCCGGCGCGTGCTGTACCGGTCGCGCGTGCTCCTGCGTGACCCCACCGTGCTGCTCGGCCTCGCGCTGAGCGCCGTCCTGCTCTACCTCGTCATCGCCCCGCTCGTCTCGGTCATCTCGGACGCGGCCCGCGTCCAGTACGGCGACGAGGCCCGCTCCGGCCAGGAGTCCGGCTCGTGGACGGGCTACTACCTGTGGCGGGTGTTCCGCTCGCCCGTCAGCAGGCTGCTGTTCTGGGAGCCGCTCCTCCACACCGTGACGGTCGCGCTCGGCGTCATCGCGTTCGCCCTCGTCGTCGGCGGGTCGATGGCGTGGCTGGTGACCCGCACCAACGTGCCGGGGCGCAAGTTCCTGGCCGGCGCGCTCGTCGTCCCGTACATGCTGCCGTCCTGGACGTTCGCGCTGGCCTGGCTGTCGCTGTTCAAGAACGAGCGGTCCGGCGGGCAGGTCGGCTACCTGCAGGGCGCCGGCATCAGCACCCCCGACTGGCTCGCCTACGGGCCGCTGCCGATCATCGTCACGCTCGGGCTGCACTACTACCCGTTCGTGCTGCTGCTGTTCGGCAACGCGCTGCGCCGCATCGACTCGCAGCTGGAGGACTCGGCCCGCATCCTCGGCGCCGGCGGCCGGACGGTCGTCCGCCGCATCACGCTGCCGCTGATGCTGCCCGCGCTGTCGTCGGCGGTGCTGCTCGTCCTCGGCCGCGTCCTCGGCACGTTCGGCACCCCCTACATCCTCGGGCTGCCGAGCGACTACAACGTGCTGTCCACCGGCCTCTACCACGCGATCCGCGACCGCAGCACCGGCGTCGCCTCGACGCTCGCCGGCGTCATCGTGCTGATCGGCGTGCTCGTCGTGGTCGTCGACACCCGGCTCGTGCGGGAGCAGCGCCGGTTCGTCACGGTCGGCGGCAAGGGCGCCATGGACCGCCGCAGCGACCTGCGCCGCTGGCGCTGGCCCGCGTTCGGGCTCGGCATGACGGTGTTCGCCGCGAGCGTCGTCGTCCCCGTGCTGACGCTGCTGCTGTCGACCGTCACCAAGACGCCGGGCGTGTTCAGCGCCGACAACTTCACGCTCAAGTACTGGTTCGGTTCGAAGATCGAGGGCGCCGTCGGGTTCCCGCACGGCGTGCTGCGCGGCTCCGAGCTGTGGGAGGCGGCCTGGAACAGCCTCCGCATCGTCGGGGTCGCCGCGCTCGTGTGCGGGTTCCTCGGGCTGCTGATCGGCTACGTGGTGGTGCGCGGCGCCGGGAGCCGGGTCTCCACGTTCCTGCGGCAGGTGTCGTTCCTGCCGTACCTGGTGCCGGGCATCGCGTTCGCCGCCGCGTGCCTGTCGCTGTTCGCCGTCCAGCGCGGCCCCGTCCCGGCGCTGTACGGGACGATCACGCTGCTCGTCCTGGTGATGGTGGTGACGCACCTGCCGTACTCGTCCCGGTCGGGGATCTCGGCGATGATGCAGCTCGGCCGGGAACCGGAGGAGGCCGCGCAGATCAGCGGGGCCCGCTGGGTCACCCGGATGACGCGGATCATCATGCCGATCCAGCGGGGCGCGCTCGTCACCGGCGTGGTGCTGCCGTTCATCTCGGGGCTGAAGGAGCTCAGCATCGTCATCATGCTGACCACCGCCGGCACCCAGCTGCTGACCACCCTGTCCATCGGGCTCGTCGAGTACGGCTACACCCAGCTCGCCAACGGCGTCGTGCTCATCATCGCCCTGCTCTCGTTCACCATGACCTACCTGGCCCAGCGGCTCACCAAGAGCAGCCTGGCCTCGGGCATCGGAGGTTGATCAATGCCGGCCATCACCCTCAGCGGAGTGGTCAAGACCTATCCCGGCGGCACCCGCCCGGCGGTGAAGGACCTGGACCTCACCATCCCGGACGGCTCGTTCACCTGCCTGCTCGGCCCGTCCGGCTGCGGCAAGACCACCACCCTGCGCATGATCGCCGGGCTGGAGCAGCCGACCCTGGGTGAGATCGCCGTGGGCGACCGCGTCCTGGACTCGGTGGAGCGCGGCGTGTACGTCCCGCCGGAGAAGCGCGACATGGGGCTCGTCTTCCAGAACTACGCGCTCTGGCCGCACCTCACCGTGCGCGGCAACACCGAGTTCGGGCTGCGGATGCGCAAGGTCCCGGCCGAGCAGCGCAAGGCCCGCGCCAAGGAGGCCCTGGAGAAGGTCCACGTCGCCGACTGCATGGACCGGTACCCGTCGCAGCTGTCCGGCGGCCAGCAGCAGCGCGTCGCGCTGGCCCGCATGCTCGCCGTCGACCCCGACGTCCTGCTGCTGGACGAGCCGCTGTCCAACCTGGACGCCCGGCTCCGCCTGGAGATGCGGACCGAGCTGAAGCGCATCCACGACGAGACCGGCGCGACCGTCGTCTTCGTCACGCATGATCAGATGGAGGCCATGACGATGGCCACGCACATCGCGGTCATGTCGGAGGGAGAGCTGCAGCAGGTGGCACCGCCGATGGAGATGTACGAGCGACCCGGCAACCGGTTCGTCGCAGAATTCGTAGGAAGCCCGCCCATGAACATCGTTCCGATCGGGGCCGAGCCGGAGGGGCTCGCCGGGTCGCTGCTCCGGTTCGCGGAGAAGCGCGGCATCGGGTCGCCGGGCTGCGTCGGCGTCCGGCCGGAGGCGCTCCGCCTCGTCCGGTCGACGGACGGCGTCCCGGACACCGCCTGGTCGGACGAGGCCGTCGTCGAGGCCGTCCTGCCGACCGGCGCGAGCTGGACGGTGCAGCTCCGCGTCCTCGACACCGAGCTGTTCGCCGTCACCCACGAGGACCCGGAGGCCGGCCCCGGCGACCGGCTGACCTGCTGGACGCGGCCCGGCCGCCTGCACCTGTTCGCCGAGGACGGCGCCCGCATGGCCGCGTGGGACGAGGCGACCGCCCCCGTCGAGAAGGCGGTGCCGTGAACGCGCCGATGCGCAGGCCCCGGGCCCTCCTGCTGGACTTCGGCGGGGTGCTGGTCGAGACGTCCCGCCGCGAGGGCTGGTCGGCGGCGCTGGCGAAGGAGGTGCACGCCGCCCTCGTCCGCGCCGGCTGCGGCGACCTCGACGTCACCGCCGTCGAGACCGACATCAAGGCGGGCGTCGCGGCCGACAAGTGCTGGAAGGACGCGATGTCCCGGCTCTACGCGCCGGCCGAGATGACCCACGCCGGGTTCTGGGGCGACTACGTCGCCGCGGACTGGCCCGCGCCCGCCCGGCAGCTGGTCGTCACGCACGCGACGCCGCTGTGCCAGCGGATGGGGGAACTGCGGCAGGAGCGGCGCATCAGGCCGGGCATCCCCGAACTGCTGGACGCCGCCGCGGACCACGGCATCCCGTGCGCCGTCGTCAGCAACTCGCTGTCGGCCGCCGTCCACCGGAACTTCACCGCCGCGACGGGCCTGGCGGAGAAGCTGGCGCTGGAGGTCTACAGCGACGAGGCCGGCGTGCGCAAACCCAACCCGGAGATGATCTGGATCGCGACCCGCGCGCTCGGCGTCGAGCCGGGCGACGCCTGGTACGCGGGCGACAACTTCGACCGCGACGTGCTCTGCGGGCATCGCGCCGGCGTCGGCGGGAACGTGCTGATGGTCGCCGGCGGGACCTACGACGTGCCGTACGAGGTCCGCTGCCGCCCCGACGCGGTCGTGGACGACGGGCACGGGCTGCTCGAACTGCTCACCAACGCCATGGAAGGAGACGCATGAGGGTCGATGTGCCCGCCTCGCGGGAACTGGCCGGGATCGCCGAGCTCGCCGCTCGGGCCACGGGGGACCGGCTGCGGGCGGCGTTCCGCTCGCGTCCCGAGGTCGACACCAAGCGCGACATGCACGATCCCGTCACCGAGCACGACCGCGCGGCGGAGGAGACCATCCGGGAGGTGCTCGCCAAGGAGACCCCGGGCAGCGTCGTCGTCGGCGAGGAGGGCGGTGCGCAGGGCGAGCAGGGGGTCCAGGGCGCGGACGGCGACATCCGCTGGTACGTCGACCCGATCGACGGCACCGCGAACTTCGCCGTCGGCCTGCCGTTCTTCTGCGTGTCCATCGGCGCGGTCGCGGGCGGCGAGGTCGTCGCGGGCGCGGTGTACGACCCGGTCCGCGACGAGATGTTCAGCGCGTCGCTCGGCGGCGCGACCTGCGACGGCGAGCGGATCCAGAGCCGCGGCGCGGGCCGCGACGCGACCGCCGTCGTCGCCACGTCCTACCCCAACGCGCGCGAGCTGGCGGCCGACCGGGCGGAGGCGCTGCGCCGCTTCGGCCTGATGGTCGACGCGTTCGCCACGCTGCGCCGCCCCGGCAGCGCCGCGCTCACCCTCGCGCACGTCGCCGCCGGCTGGACCGACGTCGCCTACGACCCGTCCATCAACGCCTGGGACGTCACCGCGGCGCTGCTGCTGGTCCGGCAGGCGGGCGGCACGTACCTGCCGCTCGGCGGCGAGCCGGGCGCCCCCGACCACGAGGCGCCCGGCTACCTGGCGCACGTCGGCGGGTTCGACCTCGCCGGGTCCGTCATGCGCGAGGTGGCGGGCCTGCCGGCGCAGGGGAGCGGGGCATGAGCACCACCGGCGTCCGCACGGTCGACTGGATCGTCACCGACCTCGACGGGACGCTCGTCGCCCGCGACAAGCAGATCGTCGAGTCGAGCCTGGCGGCGCTGCGCCGCTTCATGGACGCGGGCGGCACCGTCGTCATCGCCACCGGACGCAGCGAGACGGCCGCCCTCCCGTACTACCGGGCACTCGGCCTCACCACCCCCGCGATCCTCTACAACGGGGCGCGCGTGGTCGACCTGAGCACCGGCACCGTCCTGTACCGGCGCTGCCTGGGCGTGGCCGCGTGGGCGAAGCTGACGATGCTGTTCGGCTCCCTCCCCGAGGGCGTGTGGCCGGTGGCGTTCAGCGGCGGCCGTGCCCACGTGGTGTCCGATTCACCGGCGCTGCGGGAGTACGCCCACCGGGACGGCATCACCCTCACCCGCATCGGCGCGTGGGGCGACCTGCCGTTCGACGACATCGTCAAGGTCATGATGATCTGCGACCGTCCCGAGCTGATGGACCCCGCCGAGGAAACGGTGTCGGTGAACGTCCCGGACGTCACCCTCGTCCGGTCGGAGAGCACCTACCTGGAGGCCCTCCCACCGGGCGCGACCAAGGGCGCGGCGCTGCGCGAGCTGGCCGCCGCGCGGGGCGTGGCCCTCGGCGACGTCGCCGCGATCGGCGACAACCCGAACGACCTGGACATGATCCAGGCCGCGGGGCTCGGCGCCGCCGTCGGGGACGGCGCCGAGCCCGTCCGCGCCGCCGCGGACATCGTGGTCGCCGCCTGCGCGGAGGGCGCGGTCGCCGACCTCGTCTCCCGCGTGCTGCCGTGATCCTGACCGTCGCCGGCTGCGCGGGGACCGTCCCGGGGCCGGACGCCGCGTGCTCCTGCTACCTGCTGGAGCACGCCGGCTTCCGGCTCCTGCTGGACGCCGGGACGGGCGCGCTCGGCCCGCTGCAGCGCTTCGCCGACCCGTGCGCGATCGACGCGGTGGTGATCAGCCACCCGCACCGCGACCACTACGCGGACCTGGCGCCCCTCGCGTACGTGCGGGACCGGCGCGGGCAGCGGGCGCCGCTCCCGGTCCTGGCTCCGGCCGGAACCTCCGACCGCCTCGGCCTCTCACCCTCCTACGCCGACGCCCTGCGCTGGTTGGAGCCCGTGTCGGGCCCGATGAGCCTCGGGCCGTTCACGGTGGAGACCGCCCCGGTGCGGCACTCGGTCCCGGCGCTGGCCGTCCGCGTGACGGCCGGCTCGCGCGTTCTCACCTACTCCGGCGACTCGGGTGAATGCCCAGAACTACTGGAGCTGGCCCGCGGTAGCGACGTCCTGCTCTGCGAGGCGGCCGCGTCCGTGGAAACGCCCGGCGCCGCCGAGGCGCACCTGACACCCGCCCAGGCGGGCGACCTGGCGAAACAGGCGGACGCGGCGCATCTCGTCATCACCCATCTGCGCCCCTGGGCCGACCCGCACGCCGCGCTGGCCGAGGCGAGGCAGGTCTACGACGGCCCGCTCACGCTGGCGGCCACCGGGCTGCGCCTCATCGCCTGACCGGGGCGGTGGTGGCGCGCTCGTCCAGGCGCGGGGGGACGGTCACGCGTCGCGGCTCCGCCGAGACGCCGTCGCGGATCCGGTCCAGCAGCGCCGCCATGGCGAGGCGGCCGAGTTCGGCGGCGGGGGCGGCGACCGTGGTGACCTGGGCGCTCAGCGCGCCGGGCGGGTCGCCGTGGACGACCAGCGACACGTCTTCGGGGACGTGCCTCCCCGCCCGCAGCAGGGCGGTCAGCGCCGCCGTGCCCGTCGTGTCGCCGAGCGCGAGCACGGCCGTGGCGGACGCCGGTAGCTCGTCGGCACCGGCCACGGTCGTCAGGCCGGCGGCCTCGCAGGCGCGGCGGAGCGAGGAGGGGCGCGGGCCCGCGTCCAGGCAGGCGATCACGCGGTGCCCGAGGGCCTTCAGCTGCTCGACGGCGCGCGCCACCGCCGCCGCGTCGTCGCCCGTCACGCAGTCGACGCGGCCCGAGCGGACGGACCGCCCGGCCACCGCGACCGGGCAGCCCGCGGCGGCGCGGTCGATGTCGGCGGCGGGGACGCGCGGGCCCACCAGGACCACCCCGTCCGGGCGCAGGTCGAGCAGGTCGTCCAGGGCGGCCGACTCGCGGGCGGGACGGCCGCGCCCCGTGGACACCAGCAGCCGGACGTCGCCGCGCGGCGCCTCGTCGGCGAGCCCGTCGTGGACCGCCGCGCACCAGGGGTCGTGCAGGTCGGCGAGGAGGACCCCGACGATGCCGGTCCGGCCCGCGGCGAGGCCGCGGGCCATCATGTTCGGCCGGTAGCCGAGCTCGCGGGCCGCTTCGAGGACCGCCTCCCGGCGCTCCCTGCCGACCTTGGGGGAGCCGCGCATCACCAGGGACACCAGCGCGCGGGACACCCCCGCGCGCGCGGCGACGTCCTCCAGGGTCGGATGGGCCATGTCGTGATCTCCGTAGATGGGGCGAGCCGCCGCCATGGGGGGCATGGCGGCGACTCGCGTCCGGTGCGGTCGTGTCGTGTCGTGTCGGGTCGTGTCGGGTCAGGTCAGGTCAGGTCAGTCGCGGGGGTCCCAGTCGCCCGGGGTGATGTCCAGGTCGAGGGGCTCGGCGACATCCTTCCAGTCGACGTACTTGAAGTTGGTGTTCTCGCGGACCTCGCCGTTGCCGTCCACCGCGTCGGGGGTGTTGACGCCGTCGTGGACGACCAGGAGGCCGTTGCGGAAGCCGCCGATCGGGGCGCTGGTGACCATCGCGCCGTCGCAGACCTCGGAGCCGTCCACGGTGGTGCCGGGGGCGACGCGGAACCGGCCGATGTAGTCGTCCGGGTCCTCGCGGTCGTAGACGACGAAGGTGTTGTCGCCCTGGCTGGAGGCGATGAGGTAGCCCTCGCCGTCGTCCTGCTGGTAAAGCGACAGGCCCTCGGCGTCTGCGGTGAGGTGGGTGCCGCCCACGCCCGGGTCGGGCCCGCTCGGGTCGCACTCCTCGGTCTCGGGGTTGTAGGTGGCGGGGACGCCGAACTCCTTGACCTTGTCGATGAGCTGCGGCCCGCCGCCGTCCAGCGGGATGCGCCAGATGCCGACGTCCTCCTGCGCGGCGTACAGCGCGTCGTTCTCGGGGTCGGCGACCATGCCCTCGACCTGGGGGCCCTCGCCCGGGTCCTCGCAGGGCGTCCAGGTGCCGCCCGGCACCGGGAACGAGGTGGGCAGGTCCAGGTCGCGGACGTGCCGGTAGCTGATCTTGCCGGCGGCGGTGACCTGGAGGCGGACGAGGCCGAGCCGCGAGGTGTGCCGGCGGCTCAGCGCGACGTAGCCGCCGCCGCGCGAGTCGCTCCAGGACGCGAGCCCGTAGGCCGTCGCCTGGTCGTTGACCTCGTCGAGGGAGGTGGAGAAGACGAACGGCGCGGACGGGTCGGTGACGTCGGTCAGCGGCGCCTGGTGCCGGACGGCCGCCCGCGGGTCGATCGCGTAGGTGCGGACGGTGTCGCGGCCGCGGTCGGAGACGACCGCGAGGTCGACCTTACGGCCGCCGAGCTGGAAGCCGTAGATGAGGTCGACGTTGTTGAACCGGCCCGGCTCGTCGCCGGGGCGGGGCGGGGTGGGGGCGGCGATCCGCTGCGTCTCCCGGCCGGCGGCGTCGTAGACGACGAGGCCGCCCTCCTTGAGGGTCGCGACGACGAGGTCGCCGGCGCGGTCGCTCGGGTGGCTCCAGATCGCCGGGTCGTCGGCGTTGGCGTTGCCGCCCGCCTCGTCGTCGTAGTTCGGCGGGGTCTCCAGCGCCGCGCGGACCTGGGCGAGCTCGTCGCCGTCGGCGGCGGCCGGGGCGGCCGACAGCACGGCGGCGGCGAGCGCCGCGGTGGTGGCGGCGGCCGCGAGCCGGACGCCCTTGGGGGTGGGTCTCAGGTGCATCGGGTTCCTCCTGATGCGGGAAGGGGGGATGCCTGCACCGTAAGCGTTAGAGCGCTCTAATTCAATAGAGCGCTCTAATTGATCAAGAGGAGTTCGCCCGGCGTTCGGCGGGCCGCCGCCCGGCGGCTACCGCTCCACGAGGGTGAGCGCGAACGAGTAGCGGTCCGCGCGGTACACGTGGCAGCCGTACTCGACCGCGACGCCCTTGTCGTCGTAGGCGGTGCGGTTCATGGTCAGCAGCGGGACGCCGCGCCGCTCGTCCAGCAGCCGGGCCTCGGCCGCCGTCGCGCCGCGCGCGCCGATGGTCTGGTTCGCGATGCGCAGGTTGATGCCGGTCGCGCGGAGCAGCTCGTACAGGCCGTGCTCGGCGAGGTCGGCCTCGGTCACCTTCATCAGGTCGACGGGCAGGTAGTTGGTGAGCAGCGCGAGCGGCTCCTCGCCGGTGCAGCGGATGCGGCGCATCCGGACGACCTCCGCGCCGGGCGGGACGCCGAGCTCCTTGGCCACCGTGTCGTCGGCGGGGACGGGCCCGAGCTCCAGCACGCGGGTGCGCGGCTCCCGGCCGGCCGCCGCCAGGTCGTCGTGCAGGCTGGTCAGCTCGATCGGGCGGCGGATCTCCGACCGCACGACCTGCGTGCCGACGCCCCGCTTGCGCACGAGGAGCCCGCGGTCCACCAGGTGCTGGATGGCCTGCCGGACGGTCGGGCGGGACAGCCCGCAGCGGTCGGCCAGCTCGACCTCGTTCTCCAGCCGGGTGCCGGGGGCCAGCTCGCCGGCCCGGATCGCCGCCTCCAGCTGCTGGGCGAGCTGGTAGTACAGCGGCACGGGGCTGCTGCGGTCCACGGTCACGCGCGGTCGGTACACCCATCGTCTCCTCTCGTGCGGGACGATCGTACCTCGTTCCGTGTGTTTAACTTATTACCTCATAATGTCCTAACAAACTATTGACATCGCCTCCTGACCTTCAGCAGACTCGGCGGGGCCGGTGCCACGACCGGCCGGAGCACGTTCCCGGAGAGATGGTGAGCTGATGATCAAGGATCGTGTCGCGGGAGCCCCGATCTCGTGGGGGGTGTGCGAGGTGCCGGGCTGGGGCCACCAGCTGGCGCCCGCGCGGGTGCTGGCGGAGATGCGCGACCTCGGGCTGGCCGCCGCCGAGTTCGGGCCGGACGGCTTCCTGCCGGCCGGGGCCGCCGAGCGCGCGGCGCTGCTCGCCGGGTACGGGCTGCGCCCGGTGGGCGGGTTCGCGCCGGTCGTGCTGCACGACCCGGACCGCGACCCGCTGCCGGAGGTGCGGAGGATCCTGTCCGGATTTGGGATGGAACGCTCCAATGAGCGCCTCACGCTGGTGCTGGCGGCCGTGACCGGCCTGGACGGCTACGACGAGCGCCCCGCGCTCGACGCCGCCGGCTGGGCGGCGCTGCTCGGCAACCTCGACCGGATCGACGCGGTCGCCGCCGACGCCGGCGTCCGCGCGGTGCTGCACCCGCACGTCGGGACGATGGTGGAGCGGTCCGACGAGGTCGACCGCGTCCTCGCCGGCTCGGCGATCCCGCTCTGCCTCGACACCGGCCACCTGCTCATCGGCGGCACCGACCCCGGCGAACTCGCCGCGCGCGCCCCCCGCCGGATCGCGCACGTCCACCTCAAGGACGTCGACGCCGCGCTCGCCGCCGCCGTCCGGACCGGCGCGACCTCCTACACCGACGCCGTCCGCGCCGGCATCTACCGCCCGCTCGGCGCGGGCGACATCGACATCGCCGGGATCGTCCGCTCCCTCGAAGGCGCCGGGTACGACGGCTGGTACGTCCTCGAACAGGACATGATCATCGACGCGGAGCCCGCGCCCGGCGCCGGCCCCGCCGACGACGTCCGCGCCTGCGTCGACTTCCTCGCCGGGATCCCCGCATGACCGGATTCGACGTCATCACCATGGGCCGCGTCGGCGTCGACCTCTACCCGCTCCAGACCGGCGCCCGGCTGGACGAGGTCGAGACGTTCGCCCGCTTCCTCGGCGGCAGCGCCACCAACGTCGCGGTCGCCGCCGCCCGGCACGGCCGCCGCGCCGCCGTGATCACCCGCACTGGCGCCGACCCGTTCGGCCGGTTCGTCCGCCGCGCCCTCGCCGAGTACGGGGTGGACGCCCGGTACGTCGCCGACGTCCCCGGCCTGCCGACGCCCGTCACCTTCTGCGAGCTGTTCCCGCCCGACGACTTCCCGCTGTACTTCTACCGCGTCCCGAAGGCCCCCGACCTGGAGATCCGCGCGGACGAGCTGGACCGTCCCGCGATCGAGGCCGCCGGGGTGCTGTGGACGACGGTGACCGGGCTGTGCGCCGAGCCGTCCCGCACGGCGACGCTCGCCGCGCTGGGCCTGCGCCGCCGCGCCGACCTCACCGTCCTCGACCTCGACTACCGCCCCGTGTTCTGGGAGTCGCCGGCGGAGGCGCGGCGCTGGGCGGGGGAGGCCCTCGAACACGCCACGGTCGCGGTCGGCAACCTCGCCGAGTGCGAGATGGCCGTGGGGGAGGGCGACCCGGAGCGGGCCGCCCGCGCGCTGCTCGACCGGGGCGTGCGCCTCGCGGTCGTCAAGCGCGGCCCGGACGGCGTCCTCGCCGTCGCGGCCGGCGGCGAGACCGCCGCCGCGCCCGCGCTGCCGGTCGAGGTCGTCAACGGCCTCGGCGCCGGCGACGCGTTCGGCGGCGCCCTCTGCCACGGGCTGCTCGCCGGCTGGGACCTCGCGCGCGTGCTCGCGTTCGCCAACCGGGCCGGCGCGATCGTCGCGTCCCGGCTCGCCTGCTCGGCCGCCATGCCGACGACCGCCGAGGTCGCTGCTTTCTATCCGGCGACCCGGCCGACCCATCTCGATCTGCCCACCTACCCCTTCCAGCACCAGAACTACTGGCTGGAGAGGCGCGAAAGCGCG
>NZ_JBFARO010000164.1:0-17375 GCF_040677125.1 Actinomadura sp. NPDC049382 | reverse complement strand
GCGGCGCGCACCCGCGCCTCGAACTCGTGCGCGTCGACGGCCTCGGGCGGCACGGCGAGCCGGTAGGCGCCGGGCGGCGACTCGACCGCGTCCCGCCCGATCGCGGCCCGCAGCCGCGACACCAGGGACTGCAGCGCGTTCGGCGCGCCGGCCGGCACCGCGTCCTCCCAGAGGGCGTCGATGATCCGCTCGGTGGGGACGGCCGCGCCGGGCTCCGCCGCGAGCAGCGTCAGCAGCGCGCGCAGCCGGGCGCCTCCGACCGGCACGGGCGCACCGCCGTCCGCGTGCACCTGCAGCGGCCCAAGGATCCCGATTCGCACCCGGCGATTCTCCCGCAGGACGGCGAACGCCCCGGCCGGTCGCGGGGACCGCCGGGGCGTTCGGGCGCGCGGCTCAGGCCGCGGACTCGGCGGCCTCGTTGTCGGCCGCCTCCTCCTTGGAGTGCTGGCCGGCCTTGGCCTTCGCCCGGGCCTCGTCGAGGGCCGCGAGCTCGAAGTCGGCGCGCGGCTGCTCGATGGTGGCGAGGGAGACGGTCTCGCGCTTGAGGAACAGCGCGAGCGTCCAGTCCGCGATGACGCGGATCTTGCGGTTGAAGGTCGGCACCATCGCGCCGTGGTAGCTGCGGTGGAAGAACCACGCCGGCCAGCCCTTGAGCTTGAAGCCCATCGGGTTGGCGACGCCCTTGTGGAGGCCGAGGCCCGCGACGGCGCCGAGGTTGCCGTGCACGTAGGGCTTCAGGGTCTTGCCGCGCAGCGACCGGACGATGTTGTCGCCGAGCAGCTTGGCCTGCCGGACGGCGTGCTGCGCGTTCGGCGGGCAGTACATGCCCTCCTGCGTCAGGTCCGGGATGGCGGCGTTGTCGCCGGCGGTGAACGCCCGCACCAGGCCCTCGATGGTGAGGTACTCGGTGCCCTTGACGCGGCCCCGCTCGTCCAGCGGCAGGTCGCCGTGCCGGACGACCGGCGACGGCTTGACGCCCGCGTTCCACACCAGCGTCCCGGCCGGGAAGCTGCTGCCGTCCGACAGCTCGATCTGCCCGTCGACCGCGGACTGCAGGAAGGTGTTCATCTTCACCGCGATGCCGCGGCCGCGCAGCTGCTCGGCGGTCCACTTGCCCATGTCGGGGCCGACCTCGGGCAGGATGCGGTCGGTCGCCTCGACGAGCATGAACCGCAGGTCCTGCGGGGTGACCTTGCGCATGTACTTGGTCGCGTCGCGGGTCATGTCCTCCAGCTCGGCGACGGCCTCGACGCCGGCGAACCCGCCGCCGACGAACACGAAGGTCAGCGCCTTGCGGCGCAGCTCGACGTCGTCGGTCGACTCGGCGATCTCCAGCTGCTCCAGCACGTGGTTGCGCAGGTGGATGGCCTCGCCGACGGTCTTGAGGCTGATGCCGTGCTCGGCGAGCCCGGGGATGGGCAGCAGCCGCGGCACGGCGCCGGCGGCCATGACCAGGTAGTCGTAGGAGATCCGCTCCGGCGGTCCGGCCAGCGGCTGGACGATCGCCCAGCCCTCGTCGTGGTTCAACTCGGTGACGCGCGCCTTGCGGACGGTGCACTTGGGCAGCACCCGGCGCAGCGGGACGACGACGTGCCGCGGGGAGATGTTCCCGGCGGCGGCCTCGGGCAGGAACGGCTGGTACGTCATGTACGAGTTGGGGTCAACGACGGTGACCTTGACCTCGCCGCGTCTCAGCTCTCGCTTCAGCTTCTTCTGCAGACGCAGCGCGGTGTACATGCCCACATAGCCGCCACCCACGATGAGGATGTGGGGAGCGCCAGAGGTCTCCTCGGCGGTCCTGGCCATTGCGGCCCTCCTATGATCACGGTCGGCTTGTGAAGACATTCACAAGCTAGCCGATGGAACGTGCCTTGCACCAATCCAGAACCAGGAAAGAACCCGAGAACTTCCCGTTCCGGTAAAGCAGGGGGCTAACTCGCGTGTGAAACCCGCCACTCCTTCGCAAATAATCGGATGGAGCGGGACAGAACACGCATGATCGACGTCACCCGGCCACCGGCCGGACGACGCGGCGCACGGCGCGCCGAACCGCCCGTCCCACCCCGGCGGAAGCCCTAAGGTTGGGGCGGACGAGGAAGGGGGCGCCGGCGGCGGGAACGCGCACGGCCGAGATGCGGGACCGACACGACGGCGGCCCCGGCGGTGCGCGGCGTACGATCTCGCGCGGGAGCGTATCGATGATGAGCAGACACCGGCGTCCGACGGCGGCCGCGGCGGGCGCCCTCGCCCTCGCCGCGGCCCTGAGCGGCTGCGGCCTGATCGGCCAGCCGCAGAACCAGAGCGCCGAACTGTCGGAGTGGTTCACCGTGACCAGCCCGGCCTTCCACGATGGCGGCGACTTGCCCCCGCGGTACGGCTGCAAGACGTACCCTGGCGGACAGGGCAAGACCCCGCCGCTCCGGTGGTCGGGCCCGCCCGGAACCAAGTCGTTCGCGATCGTGGCGGACGACCCGGACGCCTCCGGCGGCGCCTACGTCCACTGGGTCATCGCGGGCATCGACGGGACGGTGAACGAGATCGTCGAGGGCGCCCAGCTGGACAGGACCGTCGAAGGGCTGACCACGGACAAGAAGGCGGGCTACGCGCCACCGTGCCCGCCCAAGGGAGAAGAGCATCGGTACCGGTTCACCATCTACGCGCTGGACGATCCGGCACCGTTCCAGAACGGCGCCGCACTGAAGGACTCGCTCCCCGCCATCGCCGAGCACACCATCGGCCGCGGGCGGATCATCGGGAACTTCGGCGGCGAGCAGGCGCGTTGACCGTGGAGCCTGCGAGCACCGGGTCAACGCGGACCCCTCGGGGGGCTGGAGCCGACAGGGGTGCGCGGATCGGCGGAGTTGGCCGATCGGCGCACGCCGTGTGAGGGTAAATGTGCGCGAAGGGTGTGACAACGGTCATAGCGGTCGGACAGAATCGTGCTGAGCCGCATCGGCGGCCGCCCGTGACGATCCGGACGCTTGCGACAATCGGGACGGACCCGCGGTCCGCGCCGGCGACTCCCGCTGGGCCAAGGCATTGGGTGGTGGCATGACTTCTTACATCGTGGTCTTCGGCCTCATTGTGGTCGTCGTCCTGGTGGTCGTCCTCGTGGCCTTGGGCCTGCGGGCCAGCAGGGCCGGACGCGACGACGACGACTGGATGGACGACGAGCCGCAGCCGCGCGGCCGCCGCGGAGTCCCGCCGCACGAGCAGCAGGGCGGCCAGGACGACTACGGCCCCGGCTACAACGACGGCTACGACGAGGGCTACGACGGCGGGTACGACCGCGCGCCCGAGCCCGGTCCGGACCGCCGCGTCGCCGGCGGGCCGCTCGCCGCGCCCACCGCCGCCCCGTCCCCGCCGCCCCCCGCCCCGAGCGGCTCGGCGTCCGACGAGATGGAGGACGACGACTACTGGGCGACGATCACCTTCGACAAGCCCAAGTTCCCCTGGCAGCACGACCGCGACCAGCAGGGCGAGCACCCCGAGCACGACCCCGCCGCCGACCCGCTGCACGCGCAGGCCCCCCCGCCCGAGCAGCCCCCCGCCGAGCAGCCCCAGCTGACCCAGCCCGTCTCGATGGGCGCCGACGGCACCGTCCTCAACGGCCTCGGCCACCCCGGCGGGCCCGGCACCGGCCCCCAGCAGACGCCCGGCGGGTTCCCAGGCGGCGCGCCCTTCGGCAGCGACCCCGGCGCGACGGCGCTCGACCCGCTCCCCGCCGACTTCGCCGGCCCCGGCGGCGGGCAGCCGCCCTACGGCGGCCCCGGCATGCCCGACCAGCAGGTGTACGGCGGGCAGGAACCGCAGCCCGCGTACGGCGCCGCCGCCGACTACGGCCCCGGCGAGCCGTCCTATGGCCCCGGTGAGCCGTCCTACGGCGGCGGTGAGCCCTCCTACGGCGGCGGTGAGCCGTCGTACGGCGGCCAGGAGCAGTACGGCGTTCCCGAGCAGCCCCAGTACGGCTCCCGCGAGCCGTCCTACGGCGACTACGGCTCCGACCCGCTCGGCGGGCGCCCGGCCGCGGGCCCGCCGCCCGCCGCCCGGCCCGACTACGACATGCCGCTCGGCCCCGGCGCTCCGCGCGGCGGCGACCCGCGCGTGTCCGACCCGCTCGGCCTGCCCCTCGGCCGTCCCGAGGAGCCCGCCGCCCCGCCCCCGCCCCCGATGCCCCCGGCGGCCCCGCCGGCTCCGGCGGCTCCGGCGCCCGCTCCGGCTCCGGCCGCGCACGGCGGCTCCGACACCGACGGGCACAAGCTCCCCACGGTGGACGAGCTGCTCCAGCGCATCCAGTCCGACCGCCAGCGGTCGACGGGCCCGTCCGACTCGGGCGGCTCCTACGGCGGCGGCTCGCTGAACGACCCGCTGGGCGACCCGCTCGGCACCGGCTCCTACGGGACGAGCCAGCCCCCCGCGAGCACGGGGAACACCGGCCCGTGGCCGTCCGGCGGCCAGGGCGCCGGCGGTCAGGGCACCGGCGGCTACGACGCGGGTCTCGGCGCGGCGCCGGGCGGCTACGGCCAGGGCCAGCAGAGCGACGGCTACCCGACGGCCCCCGCCTACGGCGAGTCCAACCGCTACGACGACCCGCTCGGCTCCGGCGGCTCCTCGGGCGGCGTCTACGGCGACTTCAGCGGCAGCAGCTACAACGGCTCCGGCGACCCGCTGGCCGCACCGCACGACCAGGGTTCGCAGGGCGGCTACACCGACCCGAACGCCACCCAGGCGTACGGCTCCGGCTACTACGGCAACTCGCAGGGGCAGCAGCAGGGCGGCTACCAGGGCGGCCAGCAGAACGACGGCCCCCCGTACGGCAACCGCCAGCCCGCCGACGACTGGGAGAACTACCGCCGCTAGGGCGACGCGCACCGAAGACGCTGAGGGCCGCCGGGCAATCCGGCGGCCCTCAGCGCGTCCTGCCCCACTCGCACCCTCGCCTTTTCGCAGGTGGGCGGCGGGACGGCCGACGCGGAACGCGCGGGTGGCGGCAGGTTGAATCCGGGGGCGCGGCGCGGGCGTTGTGTCCGCGTGTAGGCCCGCTAATCGTGCTTATATACAGCGTGTGACTTCAAAGACACGCAACGTGTCCGTTATGCGGCGGGATCTGCTCGCCTCGTTCGTCGTCTTCCTCGTCGCGGTCCCGCTGTCGCTGGGCATCGCGGTGGCGTCCGGCGCGCCGGTCGCCGCCGGGCTGGTCGCCGCGGCCGCCGGCGGGATCGTCGCCGGGCTGCTCGGCGGCTCGCCGCTCCAGGTGAGCGGGCCGGCCGCCGGGCTCACCGTGCTGGTGGCCGAGCTCGTGCAGACCTACGGCTGGCGCGCCACCTGCACGATCACCGCGCTGGGCGGGCTGCTGCAGCTCGTCCTCGGGGCCTGGCGGTTCGCGCGGGCCGCGCTCGCCGTCTCCCCCGCCGTCGTGCACGGGATGCTCGCCGGGGTCGGCGTCGTCATCGTCCTCGGCCAGGTGCACGTCGTGCTCGGCGGCGGGCCGCAGCAGTCCGCGGTCGCCAACCTGCGGGAGCTGCCCGGCCAGCTGCTGCGGCCGGACCTGCCTCCGGCGCTGGTGGCCGGGCTGACCGTCCTCGTCCTGGTCCTGTGGGCGCGGCTGCCGCGGCAGGGGCCGCTGCGGCTGGTCCCCGCCCCGCTGCCGGCCGTCGCCCTCGCCACCGCCGCCGCCTGGGGCCTCGGGCTGCCGCTGCCGCGCGTCGACCTGCCCGACTCGCCGTTCAGCGGGTGGGCCGCCCCCGTCCTGCCGCACGGCCCGCCGATCGGGGTCGCCGGGGCCGTCGTGTCCGTCGCGCTCGTCGCGGGCGTCGCGTCGCTGCTGTGCACCGTGGCGGTCGACCGCGTCCGGCCCGAAGGGGTACCGCCGGCCGATCTCGACCGGGAGCTGCGCGCCCAGGGCGCCGCGAACGCCGTGTCCGGGCTGCTCGGCGGGCTGCCGGTGGCCGGGGTGATCGTCCGCAGCACGGCCAACGTGGAGGCCGGCGGCCGCACCCGGCTGTCCCCCGTGCTGCACGGCGTGTGGGTGCTCGTCCTCGTGCTGTGCTGCGCGCCGCTCATCGAGCGGGTCCCGCTGGCCGCGCTCGCCGCGCTGCTGATCATGCTCGGGATCCGGCTGGTCGACCTCGACCGCGTCCGTGAGCTGCGGCACCACCGGGAGGCGCCCGCCTACTTCGGCACCCTCGCCGGCGTCGTGCTGCTGGGGCTCGGCCAGGGCGTCCTGGTCGGCGTCGGCATCATCGCGGTGCTGGCGCTGCGCCGGCTGACGCGGCTGTCGGTCCGGACGGAGGAGCTCGTGCTCGTGCCCGGCGACGGGCCCGTCCCGCCCCGGCGGCACGTGGTCGTCGAGGGGACGTTCACCTTCCTCGGCGTCCCCCGGGTGACGCGGGCGCTGCGGAACATCCCGGCGGGTTCGAGCGTCGATCTGGATCTCAACGTCGACTTCATGGACCACGCCGCGTTCGACGCGATCCACCAGTGGCGGCTCGCGCACGAACGCCAAGGAGGCAGGGTCGACATCGACGAGGTTCACGAGGCTTGGTATGAAAGAGCGGTGACAGGTGATATGACTCAGCCGCGCAAAGCCGCCCCGCCGGCCCGCTGGTGGGCGCCCTGGGCCAACCGGCGGCGCCGCTCCGAGGCCGAGCTCGACGCGCCGGAGACGTCCCCCGCGGCCGTGCTGCTGAACGGCATCCGCGACTACCACGACAGCACCGCCCCGCTCGTCCGGCCGATCATGTCCGAGCTGGCGATGAAGCAGAAACCGCAGCACCTGTTCATCACCTGCGTGGACTCGCGCGTCGTGCCCAACATCATCACCGCCAGCGGGCCCGGCGACCTGTTCATCAACCGCAACGTCGGGGCCCTGGTGCCCCGGCACGGGTCCCAGACGCCCGACGACTCGGTGTCGGCCACCGTCGAGTACGCCACGAGCGTCCTCGACATCCGGACGATCACGGTCTGCGGGCACTCCAACTGCGGTGCGATGGCCGCGCTGCTCGCCGGCGGCACCGAGGTCGAGCACCTGACCGGGCTGTCGCGCTGGCTGCGGCACGGCAACCACAGCCTCGCCCGCTTCCTGTCCACCGACCCGGACGGCTGGGACGAGCCGCCGCTGACCCGGCTCTGCAAGATCAACGTGATGCAGCAGCTCGACAACCTGCTGACCTACCCGTGGCTCCGGGAGCGGGTCGAGGCCGGCGAGATCGAGCTGGTCGGCCTGTACCTGGACCTGTCGTCGGCGAACGTCGAGATCCTCGACCGCGCCGCCGGCACGTTCGCCCGCGTCCCGGACGCCGTCCCGGAGACGCCGGGCTCGCGGACCCTGACCTGACCCGGTCCGGGTCGCGATCCACGGTGTGCGGGCCGCCCCCGTCCGGACGACCCGCCCACCGTCCACCGGCTCCGCCACCCCGACGGGCGGGCCCACGGCCGGACCTGCCGGGCCCTGCACGCACCGGCCCGGCGGTCCTTCTCCATGGCGGCCTCCGGCCCGCGTCGCCTCGGCGGGGCCCCCGCCCCGCGCGATGAGGTCCGGCCGGCCGGCGACCGCCGCTCGCTAGAAACCCTGCGCCGTCGCGGGCGCCCGCGCCCCGGGGAACCGGGCGCGGGCCTCCGCTCGGCCGCGGTCTTCGCTCAGCGCCCGACGAGTTCGTCGTCGGCGCGCGCGTAGTCTCGGACGTACATCCCGGTCACCCGGCGCGCGCGGCGCGCGCGGCCGTCGGAGGCCGGCAGGAACAGCGCGTCGCGCCGGCTGGCGCGGGAGAAGTCCCACAGGTACACAAGGCCCCCGAGCAGCCCGGCGAACGCGAGGGCCACGAACACGATGGCGATCATCTGCGCTCCTCTCCACGGGGCCCAGCACCGGCCCCGCCGCCGTCGCCGTCCACGGCGATCGGCTCTTACCAGGACGGTATGCGCCGTGTTTCATCCTTTCTGTGTCCGGTGACCCGATTCCCGGGAGTCTCTAGGCGCAGCGCGCTCGCCCGATCCGCCAGATCCGTCCGCATCCCGGCCCTCGCCGTCTCCAACAGCGGCATGGTGATCGCCGCCATGGACGTCCGCGTGGACGGCGGCTACGACCTCGACGGCGGCACCAACAACATCCAGATCGCGATGGCCCGCACGGACCTCACCGGCCGCGTCAGCCGCGACGACGGCGCAAGCTGGCCCCACCAGGCCCTCATCAAGCCCGGCGCCGCCGGCTACTCCACGATGGCCGTCCTGGCGAACGGCTCCATAGGAACCCTCTGTGAGATAGGAGACACGGGCGGCATCCTCTTCGCCCGCACAACCCTCCCCTGGCTCGAATCCAGACCCCCGCGAGGGCCGGGCCGCCCCCGGCCCTCGCCAAGCCCACTACTCTGAGCCCACAAAACCGGCCGCAGGGAGCAGATCGTGGGCATCAGGTGCCGATGTATAAGAGTCGCCTCCACCGACATGGACGCTCTCCGAGCAGACGCCGCGAAGTTCGTGTTCAGTTTCGACGTGGACCACTTCGACGGCGACCCGGCAATGGACAAGGCCATTGGTATCGAGAAGACGTGGCACGCCCTGAGCCATCTCCTGGAGAAATCCTCCGGCCCCTCAGCGGACATCTTCTTCGCCGGAGTCCCGCTCACCGAAGACTTCGACTACGGCCCCCCTTTCTTCCTGGACCCGGACCTGGTGCGATCAACGGCCGCCCTGCTGAACCGAATCCCGTCCAGCACCCTTCTGGCGCACTACGACGCCCAGGAATTACAAGAGGCCGACATCTACCCCGGCGTCTGGCGCCCCGCCGACGAAGAGTTCAACCTGCGATGGCTCAGCGGCCACTACGAAAAGCTAGTGACCTTCTGCAACACCGCCGCGGCCTCCGGCGACGCCCTCCTCCTGGCCCTCACATGACCGAACCGCCCGCGACCGCCCGATTTGAGCTCGCCACCGAACTAGCCGCCGCAACGCGCGACAGGCACAGCGCATGGGAGTTCATCCGCCGGTTCGCCGACACATGGGCAGAACCGTTGCGTGATTGCGACGGCTACGGCATCGCGGACGTGCACGCCGCCGAAGAGCGGCTGGGCTTCACACTTCCCGCCGCGCTGCGCGAGGCGTACACGCTGTTCGGCAAACGCGCCGACCTCTGCGGCACGATGAACTTTTTGAAGGCCCCGGATCAGCTCGCCGTTTTCGAGGACCTGCTGCTGTACCACCACGAGAACCAGGGATCCTGGGAGCGTTACATCCGCCCGGCGGATCTGCACATGGACGATCCACCCACCGTGCAGTCGTGCGACTGGGGCCACGGGCAGCACGCATGCGCAGAACGCCTTTCGATCGCTCTGGTCGAGATGGTGCTCACCGAGTCGCTCTACGCAGACGACACGCTCACCATGTACGGCGAGTTGCTTGAGACGGAGATTGCGGAGGTGTACCACCGATACACCCCGCTGCCCCTCCCTCCACTCCCCCTTGAGCCCCTGGAGTGCACCCCCACGGGAGGCCGCTGGTACGCGGGCGAGAATGTGATCCTCAATCTCACGACGTTCCATATGCCCGATGAATACGAGCATAGGAGAGGGCCTTGGGGACGACCGTGGAGCCGGGGCCATCTCAACATCCGCGCCCGGACCCCCGATGCCGCCCAAGCACTGCAGCGTGACCTGCCGCGAGAATGGTTCAACTGGAGATGGCACAAGCCAGAGGACCCATACCCCCCGAAGCCGTGAAGTCCCGGCGCTGCTCAAGGAGGCTTGGGGGCGGACGAGTCGGCCTGTAAGCCGGGTTCTGTGCCCGCTGTCCCTCGCGGGGCGGCGGGTGACGGCCATCCATCTCGGGCCGCCGTTGCCGACGGCCTCCAGCGGTCTACCCGCAGGCTCGGGCGGGCCGCCCTCAGGCACCTGCGCGGGGCCTCTTGCGGGGCCCCTTCTTGACCTTGCTCCGGGTGGGGTTTACCGAGCCGCCCACGTCACCGTGGGCGCTGGTGAGCTCTTACCTCACCGTTTCACCCTTACCACCGGCGGACCGGTGGCGGTTTGCTTTCTGTGGCACTGTCCCGCGGGTCACCCCGGGTCGGCGTTACCGACCACCCTGCCCTGTGGAGCCCGGACTTTCCTCGACGGGGATCGCTCCCCGACGCGGCCGTCCGGCCGGCTCGTCCGCCGTACGTAAGAGGTTAGCGGGTGCGTGAGGCGCTCACGCACCCGCTCTTCCGGGTCCGTCAGTTGACTAGCGGACCTAGGGGAGGTTGGTGAGGGCCTCGTCCGGGCGGGATTGGTCAAGAGGGAAGGTGGTGCACGTCGTTGAACGTGCGCAGTGTCGCGGGCCCGTCGGCGTACCAGTCGATGGACGACAGCGCGGCCACGTCCAGGTGCATCCGGTAGAGGGACGACATGGGCGCGCCCAGGGCGTCCTTCACGAGGAGCTTGATGGGCGTGACGTGCGAGACCACCAGGACGGTCTGCTCGCGGTAGCGGACCTTGAGCTTGTCCAGTGCGGTCCGGACGCGGCGGGACACCTGGGCGAAGCTCTCCCCGCCCGGCGGCGCCGCCTCGGGGTCGGCCAGCCACGCCTTCATCTCGGCGGGCCACCCCTTGCCCGCCTCGGCGAACGTGAGGCCCTCCCACTCGCCGAAGTCGGTCTCCCGGAAGCCGTCCTCGACGCGGACGTCCAGCCCGGTGACGGCGGCGGCCTCGGCGGCCGTGTCGCGGCAGCGGGCCAGGGGGGAGGTGACGATCGCGTCGAGGCCGCGGTCCTTGAGCGCGAGCGCGGCGGCGCGGGCCTGCGCGAGGCCGTTCGGGGTGAGCGGGACGTCGCCGATCCCGGCGAAGCGCTTCTCGATCGACAGCGGCGTCTCGCCGTGCCGGAGCAGGACCGTGGTCATCGGAGCGGACGAGGGCGGACGCGGCGGCGGCTCCGGCTCCCTCGGCGCCTCCTCGACCTTGCGGGTCCAGTGCTCGCCGCGGGCGGCGGCGTCCATGGCCTCGTTCGCCAGCCGGTCGGCGTGCGCGTTCCGGTTGCGCGGGATCCAGCCGTAGGACACCGACCCGAGGCCCCCGGCCAGCTCCTTCGCGCGCAGCGCCAGCGGGATCATGTCCGGGTGCTTGATCTTCCAGCGGCCGGACATCTGCTCCACGACGAGCTTGGAGTCCATCCGGACCTCGACGCGGGCGGACGGGTCGAGGTCCGCCGCCGCCGTCAGCCCGGCGATCAGGCCCCGGTACTCGGCGACGTTGTTGGTGGCGTGCCCGATCGACTCGGCCACCTCGGCGAGGACCTCGCCGGTCAGCGCGTCCCGGACGAGGGCCCCGTACCCGGCGGGCCCCGGGTTGCCGCGCGAGCCCCCGTCCGCCTCGACGATCAGCTTGCGTGCGCTCGCGCCCCTGTGGGGGGACGACCCCCCACGCCCCCCGGCGACTGCGCTCACAGGCCCGACTCTGGCGTGCGGATGAGAATGCGGCGGCACTCCTCGCAGCGGACGACCTCGTCCTCCGCCGCAGCCCTGATGTTGTTCAGGTCGACGGTATTCAGCGCCAGGTGGCAGCCCTGGCACGCGCCGCGGAACAGCTTGGCCGCGCCCACGCCGCCGAACTGGCCGCGCAGCTTCTCGTAGAGGGCGAGCAGGTCGTCCGGGACGTCCTTGGCGACGGCGGTGCGCGCGGTGCTGGTCGTCCCCGACTCCTCGTCGATCTCCCGCTGCGCGGTGTCGCGGCGCTCGGTGAGCCCGGTCAGCTCCTCCTGCGCGGCGGACCGGTCGGCGCGGAGCGCGGCGACGCGCCCCTCGGCCTCCTCCGTCCGCTCCATGATCTCCAGCACGACCTCCTCCAGGTCGGACTGGCGGCGCTGCAGCGACTCGATCTCCGCCTGCAGGCTGCTGAGGTCCTTCGCGGACGTCACCTGGCCGGAGTCGAGCCGCTTCTGGTCGCGGTCGGCGCGGGTGCGGACCTGGTCGACGTCCTGCTCGGCCTTCTTCTGCTCCCGCTGCAGGTCGCCGACCTCGGTCTCGGCCGCGACGATCGCGTCGCGCAGCTCGGTCAGTCGCCCCTCCAGCCGCTCGATCTCCGCCAGCTCGGGCAGCGTCCGGCGGCGGTGCGCCAGCCGGTCCAGCGAGCTGTCGAGCTCCTGCAGGTCGAGCAGTCGAAGCTGGGCTTGCGGTGCGGCTTTCACAGTGCTCCTTCTTCGTGAAGGCGCCACGCGTCGGTGACGAGCGTGGACACCCTGGTCTCCAACTTGCCCGCTTCGGGGGAGGACGCGGCGAGCCGGCGTTCGGCGTCGGCCAGCCACGGCCATTCGGTCGCCCAGTGCGCGGCGTCCACCAGGGCGGGCCCGCCGTGCTCGGCGAACTCCGACGCGGGGTGGTGCCGCAGGTCGGCGGTGAGGTAGGCGTCGACACCGGCGGCGCGCGCGGTGCCGAGGAGGGAGTCGCCGGAGCCGCCGCAGACGGCGACGGTGCGCACGACCGCGTCCGGGTCGCCGGCCGCGCGGACGCCCCAGGCGGTGGACGGCAGGCCGACGGCGGCGCGCCGGGTGAACTCCCGCAGCGTGACGGGCTCGGCCAGCTCCCCGATCCGGCCGAGGCCGCGGCGCGGGTCGTCGTCGGCGGGGACCATCGGGCGCAGCCCGCCGGTCAGGCCCACGGCCCGCGCCAGCGCGTCCGAGACGCCGGGATCGGCCCGGTCGGCGTTGGTGTGCGCGGTGTACAGCGCGAGCCCACTGGTGATCATCCGGTGGATCAGCCGGCCCTTGGGGGTGGTGGCGGCGACGGAGTGCACGCCGCGCAGCAGCAGCGGGTGGTGCGTGACCACCAGGTCGGCGTCCCACTCCAGCGCCTCGTCGATCACGGCGGCGACGGGGTCGACGGCGAACAGGACCCGGCCGACCTCCTGATCGGGGTCTCCGCAGACCAGTCCGACGGCGTCCCAGGACTCCGCCCACGCGGGCGGGTAAAGCTCCTCCAGAACCGTGATGACATGGGATAGGCGCACGTCCCGCAGGCTACCGCGCCCAGCCGCTCCCAACGAGCCACCGAGCGTCACCGCGGGGCGGCGCGGTCTGTAACGATATGGACGGGACAGTGCACGAGGGAAGGGAGAACGCCATGTCGGACGCCGGCGCCGCGGGACCGGAGCCCACTGCGGAACGCCCGTACATGCCCGGCTACGGCATCCAGGGGCCGGACGAGGGAAGCGGCCTGCTGCCGTGGTCGTGGGCCGTGGAGCGGCTGCGCGCCGCGCGCAACTTCTGGGTGTGCACGGTCCGGCCGGACGGACGCCCCCACGCGATGCCCGTCTGGGGCGCCTGGTCGGGCGAGGCCCTGCTGTTCAGCAGCGCCGTCCCGTCCCGCAAGATGGTCAACCTGCGGGCGAACCCGCAGGTCGTGGTGACCACCGAGGAGGCCGAGAACCCCGTCGTCATCGAGGGCCGCGCCGAGATCCTCACCGAGCAGAAGGACCTCCAGCGGTTCATCGACCTGGTCAACTCCAAGTACGCGACCCGCTATCGTGTCGATTTCCTGGACCCCGAGGTGAACGCGACCGTCGCGGTGCGCCCACAATCGGTGTTCGGGCTCCGCCAGGGAGACTTCACCGGTTCTCCCACCCGGTGGTCGTTCGGAACCTGACCGTCCGCCGGGATCAACCTGGAGACTCATCGCGTTGGAGTCTGTTTGACTGCCTCCCCTCCCTGGTGGGAGGGGATTCCTACGGCTCGCGCCGTGGGTGTTTCTGCTTCGCGGCCGACTGCGGAAGGGAGTGCCCTTGCCGTCTGACGTCAGCTCCACAGACATCACCGGAGGTGCCGCCTCCGGCTACGGCTCGACCAGCCGCAAGGATGTTCTTGGCCTTGCGGCGGTTGACGCTGCCGGGCTGCTTGCGAGCCATGCGCCGCTGGTACCGGGCCAGGTTCGCCGCCTTGCGCTCCACATGGCGCGGGTTGGCGATGCGCTCCCCGTCCGACGTCACCGCGAAATACTTGACGCCCAGATCGATGCCGATCTGGTGCCCGGTCTGCGGCGCGGGCTTTGGGGCGTGGGTGTCGACGGCGAAGGTGACGTACCAGCGCCCGTCCGGCTCCCGCGAGATCACCACCATCGTGGGGTCCAGCGTGGCCGGGTCCACGTCCTGGAACGACCACACGAGCACGAGCGGCGCGGCCGTCTTCGCCATCCACAACTGCCCGTCCTTCATGCGGAATGCCGAGCGGGTGTAGTGCGCCGCCTGTCGGCCGGTGCGGGTCTTGAACCGCGGGTAGCGGGCGCGTCCGGCGAAGAAGCCGGCGAACGCTGCGTGCTGATGCCGCAGCGCCTGCTGCAGCGGGACCGAGGACACCTCGCTCAGGAACGCCAGTTCCTCGGTCTTCTTCCATGCGGTCAGCGCGGCGTCAGTCTGCTTGTAGGAGGTAGGTTCGCCGTCGGCGTGCCAGGCGCGGTGGCGTTCGGCGAGCGTCTTGTTCCACACCAGGCGCACGCACCCGAACGTACGGTTGAAGACGGCCGCCTGCTCGGCATCGGGATAGGCCCGGCACTTGTACGCCGTCCGCATGACCGGCACCTTACACACTCGCCAGGTGCGCGTAAGGGAATTCGGATGTCCGTGGACTCGTTTCTCACAGCACGAACTCCTCACCCACCTCAGGGCCGGGGAATCCTTCGGAGGACTAGGTGAAATCACCCTTTCGGCGCCGCAAGCGCGTCAAGGGCCGTCCCATGGGCAACCGCCCCGAGGCGGCCGAGCCGGAGACAGTCGAATGGCCCCGCGAGGGGACGGGCAAGTCGTCCCTGATGGGGGCCATCCGCGGCGACGGCGAGACCGGCGCCGGCTTCGGCGGCGGCATGTTCGAGGACCTCGCCGCGGCGTTCGAGGGCTCCAAGAAGGTCAAGATGGAGGAGCAGGAGCGCCAGAAGGTCATGCGGCAGGACGACCACGAGCAGACCGGTTCCGGCCGCACCCGCGACGACCTCGACTCCGGCAAGATCCGTATTCGGCGCACCCCGCCGGACGAATAGGACCCGACCGCACTCGAACACGAGTTCGAACACGGGTTATCCTGCCCTCGTGAGCACCTACGTCCCGCCCGGCTGGCCCTCGCAGGTGCATCCACCGGGCACCGACCGCTTCGAGGACACCGCCCTCGGCTGGCTGCTCGAGCTCGTCCCGCCCGAGTACCGCCGCTACGGCGTGCTGCGCCGCTACCCGATCACCCTCGCCCGGATGGCCCGCCAGCACGTCGCCGCGTCCGTCGAGGCGGCCCGCGAGGGCTTCCGCACCGCCCGCGTCGACCTCGGCGACCTCGTCCCGCCGCACGGCGTCGAGTCCGTGCTGGACGCCTACCGCCGCGAGGGCGCCCGCCTCGTCGCCGTCCTGCGCGCCGTGGAACTCGTCGAGACGGCCCTGCGCGGCCTCGCCGAGCCCGACGACCCGGCCCACCGCCGCCCCTTCACCCCCAAGCTGTGACGATCCCGTTGACTCCCTGTCGCGGGGTGCGCAAGCCTTTGCTCTGTTCCTGACGGGGAGGCGGGTTTCCGGTGAGCACACCACCTGGGTGGTACCCAGATCCAGAGTGGATGGGCCGCGAACGCTACTGGGACGGACAAACCTGGACCACCCAGTCACGCCGCTACGAACGCACCCGCCGCCACCAGCGCCCACCCACCCCCGCACCGCAACAGGCCACACCCCCTGCGCCCCCACTTGCACCTCCACAGCCACCGGCGCCGCGTCCCGCCGACCCAACGGCACCCCACAGCGGCCAGGACGTCCAACAGCCGCCCCGGCCCGCACCGCCCACCTCAAGCACACCGCCGCAGCCGCCCAGATCGTGGCCGACCCCCGCCCAGCCTCCCGCTGCTCCCACGCACCGGGACGGTGGACCGATCCCAGCAGGCGCCAACCCGCCACCGGTCAACACGACGGCAGAGCCACAGCGCTCACCCACCGCGAAGCCGCCAGCCGCACCCCACCACAGCGGGCCGCCACCGGGCACCGGGCCCGTCGCCGCACGACCGCCCTACCAGGGCGAGCAAGGCGCGGCAGGAGCGCATCCAGCGGCTCCCGCACACCACCACAGCGAGCCGCCACAGGCCACCGGGCCGGTCGCCGCGCCGCCGCCGTACCAAGGTGAGCAAGCCTCTACAGAAGCGCGCCCTGCCACCCACACACACCACAGCGGGCCGCCACCGGGCACCGGGCCCATGGCCGCGCCGCCGCCCTACCAAGGTGAGCAGACCGCAGCGGCGGCGCGTCCTGCCGCTCCCACACCCCACCACAGCGGGCCGCCACCGGGCACCCCGCCCGTTGCCGCACGACCGCCCTACCAAGGTGAGCAGACCGCAGCGGGGGCTCGTCCTGCCGCTCCCGCACACCACTACAGCGGGCCGTCGCACGTCGGTGTGCCGCCGCCTGGTGCGGTTTATCGGGGTGGGGAGGCGTCCGCGGGGGCGGTTGTGCCGGGTCCTGGTGGGGCGGCGCTGGAGGGCGGGCGGGGCCGGGCGGACGTGGCGGGCGGCGGGCAGCAGGGGTGGCACGTTCCCGAGGCTCGGCGTTATCTGCCGCCTGGGCGGGAGCCCGCCGGGCGGGGTGGGGTGCCGGTTGCGGCGGTCGTGGGGGTTGAGGGGGTTCTCGTCGCGGGGGTCGCGTTCGGGGTGCAGTTGGTGTGGCCGGTGTGGGGGGCGGTCGTGGTCGTCGCCGTGTGGGGGCTGGTGCTGCTGGCGCCGCTCGGGGCGGGGCGCGTGTACGGGTACCGGGAGCCGCGCCGGGACGAGCGGGTGGAGCAGGTGTGGCGGGACGTCCAGCGGCGGGCCGGGGTGGGCGGGTACCGGGTGGTGGTCGTCGAGTCGGACGGGTTGAACGCCTGCGTGCCGTTCGGGCGGACGGTGGCGGTGACGTCGGCGTCGGCGCGTTCGCTGCCGCCGGGGCGGCTGGAGGCCGTGCTGGCTCATGAGCTGGGGCATCTGCTGGGGTGGCGGGCGGTTCCGGCGTTCGTGCACGCGCAGGTCACAATGCCGAGCCGGGCGCTGCTGTGGACGCTGCGCAAGGTGTGGGCGCCGGTCGCGCCGATGTGGAAGCGGGCCGTGGCGTGGCATCGGCCGATCGGTTTCGTGCTGGTGCTCCTGCTGGGGGCGCTGGCCACGGCGGTCACGGCGGTGGTGGCGCTGCCGGCGGGTGTCGCGTATGCCGCGGCGTTGGGGGCGCGGGTCCTGGGCGCGCGCGGGGAGGCACGGGCGGACGCGGTGGCGGTGCGGCTCGGGTTCGGCGCCGAGCTGGTCGCGGTGGTGGAGGAGCGCATCGAGAACGCCCCGGACGGGCTGCCGCTCCCCCTCGTCCGGCGGGCGCAGGGGTTGCGGCGGCGGCTCGGGTGATCAGGCCCGGCCGCCGAAGAGGGGCGGCGGCCCCTGG
>NZ_JBFARO010000163.1:0-17627 GCF_040677125.1 Actinomadura sp. NPDC049382 | reverse complement strand
GTCGTAGCCGTAGGTGTCGGTGCGGTTGCCTGCCGGCCCGGTCTGGGTGACCTGGGTGACCGTCCAGCAGGTGCCGGACGGCGGCGCGGCGCACGGTCTCGGGGACGTCGTCGAGGGTGAGCCCGAGCGCCCAGCCGGCCAGTTCGCGGGCGACCGTCATGCCGGGTCCCGCTCGTCGGCGCCGAACGGGTGGTCGGTGCCGAACGGGTGGTCGGGGCCGAACGCGCCGGCCTCCGCGAGTTCGGCGACGCGCTCCCCGGTCAGGCCGAGCACCTCGGCGGTGACGTGCGCGAGGTCCTCGCCGCGCTGCGGGGCGCGCCGGTAGGCGGGCGGCTCCGTCCCCGCCCGGACCGGCGAGGCGAGGTTCTGCAGCGTCCCGTAGCGGGGGTGCTCGGTCTCCACCACCAGGCCGCGCGCGGCGGTGTGCTCCTCGGCGAGCGCGGCGGCCACGTCGTTGACCGGCCCGCACGGGATCGCGGCGGCGTACAGCGGCTCCAGCCATTCGGCGACGGTCCGGGCCAGGAACAGCGGTTCGAGGACGCCGAGGAGGTCGGCGGCGTTGCGCTGCCGGTCGGCGAACGTCGCGAAGCGCGGGTCCTCGGCGAGGTCGGGCCGCTCCAGGACGGCGGTGAGGCGCCGCCAGAACTTCTCCTTCGCGCAGCCGACGACGAGCCAGCCGTCCTTGGCGCGGAAGTTCTGGAACGGCACGAGCGACGGGTGCGCCGAGTGCCGGGTGCGGGCCGGGGTGAACCCGGCGTTGAGGTGCCAGACGCCCGGATAGGTGAGCATCGAGATGGCGGTGTCGTAGAGGGAGACGTCGCAGTCCATGCCGACGCCGTCGCGGCGCGCGGCGTGCAGCGCGGCGAGCAGCGACAGCACCGCGACGTAGCCGCCGGAGTAGTCGACGAGGGACAGGCCCGACTTGGCGGGCGGCCCGTCCGGCTCGCCGGTCAGGTCCATCCAGCCGGCGAGGCCCTGCAGGATGTAGTCGTAGCCCGGTTCGTTCGCGCGCGGCCCGGTCATCCCGAACCCGGTGAGCGAGCAGCACACGATGCGCGGGTTGATGTGCTTGAGGTCGTCGTAGGTGATGCGGAGCTTGGCGGGGACGTCGCCGCGCAGGTTGGAGTAGACCGCGTCGGAGACCCGGACCAGCTCCTCGAACACCGTCCGGCCCGCGGCGGTGGACAGGTCCACCGACACCGACCGCTTGTTGCGGTTGAACGCCTCGTGGAACAGCGAGTCCTCGCCCTCCGCGTACGGGGGGACGTAGCGGCCGACGTCGCCGCCGGTCCGGGGGTCCTCGATCTTGATGATCTCGGCGCCGAGGTCGGCGAGGTGCAGGGAGCCGAACGGTCCCGCGCCGTACTGCTCCAGCGAGACGATGCGCACGTCCTCCAGCGGCCTCATGTCAGCTCCTTGATCAGGTCGATGATCCGGGCCTGCGCGGTCCGGATCTCCGCGGCGGCGAGCCCGTGGGTGGGCGGCGTCAGCTTGATCGTCGCGGCGTGCCCCGCGTACCCGGCGATGCGCTCGGCGACCTGGTCGGCGGTGCCGGCCAGGGTGAGCGCGTCGACCATCCGGTCCGGCACGGCGGCGGCGAGGTCGTCGGCGCGGGCGCCGGCCCGGAACGCCTCGACCACCGTGTCCTGCTCGGCGGCGAGGTCGTGGAAGGCGAAGAAGTCGGCGTAGGTCCGGACGGAGGCGTAGAACCCGGCGAGCCCGGCGGCGCGGCGCCGCGCCGCCGCCGGGTCGGCGTCGATCGAGCAGGCCGCCGAGACGACCGCGTCCACGCCGGGGCGCAGCAGCGGCAGGGCGCGCTCGCGCAGCCACTCCGGCGAGCACAGCTCGTGCGAGATCCAGCCGTCGGCGACCTCCCCCGCGAGCCGGGTCATCACCGGCCCCATGCCCGCCAGGTAGATCGGGAACGGGACGGCCGGGAACGGGCGCTGGTAGCCGCGCACCCGCAGGCTCTCCAGCTCCCCCTCGACGGTCATCGGCTCGCCGGACGCGGCGTGCGCGGCGAAGTGCCGGATGATCCGGACGGTCTCGCGCAGCCGCGCCGCCGGGCGCTCCCAGCGCACCCCGTGCCAGTCCTCGTTGAGCCGCCGCACGCCGCTGCCGAGACCGAGGACGAACCGCCCGCCGGACAGCTCGGCGAGGTCGAGGGCCTCCAGCGCGGTGGTCATCGGGCTGCGGGTGAAGGCCAGCGCGATCGCGGTGCCGACCTGGGCGCGGGCGGTGCCGGCGGCGACGGCCGCCGCCGACACCGTGGCGCTGCGGTGCAGCTCGGGGACCCACAGGGCCTCGGCCCCGGCCTCCTCGGCGGCGCGCGCGGCGGCGACCATCTCGGCCAGGGTCTCGCCCCACGGCCCGTAGGTGATCCTCATGCCGTGAGCGGGCCGTTCTTGGCCTCGGGGAAGTAGCCCTTGTCGTGCGGGGCGTCGCGCTTGTAGACCATGACGGTCCGCGTCCAGGAGACGACTTCGTCGCCGTCCTGGTTCAGGCCGCGGGTCCGGGCGGTGACGATGCCGGCGTAGGGGCGGGACGCCGACTCGCGCATCTCGGTGATGAGCGACTCGGCGTAGACCGTGTCGCCGACGAACACCGGGTGGGTGAGGCGGATGTCGGTCCAGCCGAGGTTCAGCAGCGCGTTCTGGCTGACGTCGATCACCGACAGGCCGAGGACGAGCGCCACCGTCAGCCCCGAGTTCACGATGATCTTGCCGCTGGGCGAGCGGCCGGCGAAGTCGGCGTTGAAGTGGTTCTGGTTCGTGTTCAGCGTCAGCAGCGTGAACCAGGTGTTGTCGGTCTCGCCGATCGTGCGGCCGAACGGATGACGGAACACGTCGCCGACGGCGAAGTCCTCGTAGTACCGGCCGATCTGGGCCTCATGGACGGTCAACCCGCACCTCCTCGGGGGTTTCACCCCTTCCGGAGGGGCTGACTCCGAACCTAAAGGTCAGACTTTTCTCCCGTCAAGACCCCGACCCCCTTGCATGCCGCTCAATATTCCGCTTAGCGTAACGGCGTTCCGTCAAAAGAGGGAGGTGGGCAGGCCGTGGATCCGACCCCGGAGCCCCCGCGAACCGACTACCGGGCGCTGGCGCTGCAGACCCGGACCGAGGCCGTCAACGGCCTGTCCCCCGGCGAGGCGCGCGACGCCATGGCGGCGTCCATCGCCCGGATCGGCGCCGAGGTCGCCGCCGCCAAGCGCTGGGTCGGCCCCGACCTGCGCCTGGTCGTGCTGCCCGAGTACGTCCTGACCGGCTTTCCGATGGGCGAGCCCGTCGAGCGCTGGCGGGACATGGCCGCGCTCGCCCCGGACGGCCCCGAGTACGCCGCGCTCGCCGCCGTCGCGGCGCGCGAGGGGCTCTTCCTGTCCGGGAACGCCTACGAGAGCGACCCGCACTTCCCCGAGCTGTACTTCCAGGCGTCCTTCGTGATCGACCCGGCCGGCGCCGTGGTGCTGCGCTACCGCCGCCTGCACTCGCTGTACTCGCCGACGCCCTACGACGTGTGGGACCGCTACCTCGACGTCTACGGCATGGACGCGGTGCTCCCCGTGGCCCGGACCGAGATCGGCGCCCTGGCCTGCATCGCCTCGGAGGAGATCCTCTATCCCGAGCTGGCGCGGGCGCTCGCGCTGCGCGGCGCCGAGGTGTTCTGCCACTCGACGTCGGAGGTGACGAGCCCCGCGCTCACCCCGAAGCAGATCGGCCGGCGCGCCCGCGCCGTGGAGAACCTCGCCTACGTGGTCTCGGCCAACAGCGGCGGCCTGCACGGCATCCCGATCCCCGGCGACTCCACGTCCGGCGGCTCCGAGGTCGTCGACTACGAGGGCCGGGTGCTGGCCGAGGCCGGCGGCGGGGAGAGCATCGTCGCCTCCGCCGAGATCGACCTGGCCGCGCTGCGCCGCAACCGCGCCCGCCCCGGCATGGGCAACCTGCCGTCGCGGGTCAAGCCCGCCCTGTGGGCGGACGAGTACGCGCGCCACGACGTCGAGCGCCCGAACGGGCTGGACGGCCGCGCGCCCGACCGGGCCTGGTTCGCCGAGCGGCAGCGGGACTCGATCGCCCGGCTCGCCGGCCCCCGCTGACACCGACCCCCGCAGGAGAGGAAGACCGATGGGAACGATCCGCGAGGACATGCCGCTGCTGGCCCGGCACGAGGGCAGGTGGCGGGGCACCTACACCTACATCGACGCCGCCGGGACGGTGACCGACCGGCACGAGTCGCTGCTGACGTGCAGCCTCCCCGAGGACGGCGAGTACGACTACCACCAGGTCAACGAGTACACCTGGCCGGACGGACGCACCGAGACCCGGGTCTTCCCCGGCGTCTACCGGGGCGGCGGGCACTGCGCGTTCGACACCGAGCGGCTGCGCGGCGAGTTCTGGGAGCTCGACGAGCGGGTCATCTACCTGAACTGGATCTACAAGGAGGAGGGCGAGGACCTGCGCCTGTTCGAGCTGATCCACCTCAGCGCGGACGGCGGCCACCGCAGCCGCGTGTGGCAGTGGATCAGGGACGGCGCCTGCTACCAGCGGACCCTCATCGACGAGGTCAAGATCGAGTAGGCGGGCCGGGCGCTCGTTCAGGAGCCGGCGAGGCGGGTGCGGTCGATGGTGGTGTAGGTCTCGCGCAGGTTCTCCAGGTGCGCGTGGCACGCCTCCCGGGCGCCCGCCTCGTCACCGGCCTCGATGCGGTCGAGGATCGCGCGGTGGTCGTGGTCGACCCCGTACCAGAACCGCGTCGGCGCGTTCTCCCGCAGGAACCGCTCGTTGAGCACCCGGAACACCGGCTGGGTGACGACCTCCAGGAACGGGTTGCCCGCCATCTTCAGCAGGACCGCGTGGAAGTGCCGGTTGGGCGCGAAGATCTCCGCCGGGTCGAGCGCGCTCGGGTCGAACAGCGAGCCGCGCAGCTCGGCCCGGCCCTCGTCGGTGCCGCGCACGGCGGCCAGCCCGGCGGCCGGCACCTCCAGCATCTCCCTGATCTCCAGCAGCTGGTCGACCGTGATCTGGGTGTCCAGGGTGAGCAGGTTGAGGCTGGTCGCCAGGTACTCGGTGATCTGGTCGGGCTGCGGGTAGGCCACGAAGCTGCCGCCCGCGACCCCGCGGGTGGTGGTGATCAGGTTCTGGCTGGCCAGCAGCCGGAGCGCCTCGCGGACGGTGCTGCGGCTGACCCCGTGCTCGGCCGACAGCTCCGGCTCGATCGGCAGCCGGTCGCCGGGCCGGAACTCGCCGGCGATGATCCGGTCGCGCAGCTGGGCCGCGATCCCGGCGTACGCCGGGACGGGAGCGGGCGGCCGGTCCGATGGTCTCTCGACGGTCACGCGGCCATCGTACGGTAAACGTCAGACTTTCTCGAAGCCAGGCATTGACTCCCCGTGCGCGCACCCGGCAAGCTCTCGAAGTACGCCGATCGGAACTGTATTCCGATCTACGGAACACGGAGGTGGGGCATGGCAGTACTCCCCGGCGGCGCGGCGCTCACCATGGCCGGGGGCGTGCGGGAGTTCGCCGCCTCGACACCCGACACCGTCGCCGTCGTCGACGGCGACCGGAGCCTCACCTACCGGGCGCTGGACGAGCGCGCGAGCCGGCTCGCCCAGGCGCTGCTGGCGCGCGGGCTGCGGCCCGGCGACCGCGTCGCCGTCCGGCTCGGCAACCGGCTGGAGTACCCCGAGGTCATCGCCGCGGCGGCGAAGGCCGGGCTGGTCCTCGTCCCCATCGGAACGCGGCTCACCGAGGCCGAGACGGCCTACATCCTGGAGCACTCCGGCGCCCGCGCCCACCTCTCCGACGAGGAGCCGCGGGCCCCCGTGGAGGTGGTGCTGCGGATCGGCGGCACGGGGGCGGCCTCGTACGAGAAGGCGCTCGAATCGGCCCGGCCCGACGACCCGCGGGTCCCCGTCGACGAGAACGACCCGTGCTGCCTCTACTACACCTCGGGCACGACCGGGAAGCCCAAGGGCGTCCTCAGCAGCCACCGCGCGCGGACCCTCATGTGCTACCTGTCGGCGATGGAGTGGGGCCTCGGCTCCCGGCGCGTCAGCCTCGCCGTCGCGCCGATGTACCACGGCGCCGGGATGGTCTTCGACTACGCGCCGGTCGTCGCCGGCGGCACCGTGGTGATGCTGCCCAAGTGGGACCCCGAGCACATGCTCGCCCTCGCCGAGCGGCACCGCGCGCAGTCGGCGTTCCTCGTCCCGACGCACGCGCAGACGCTCCGCTCGTCCGGCGCCCTCGACCGCCACGACGCCTCCAGCCTCGACACCCTGTACTTCAACGCGGCCGCCCTGCCCGCCACCTTGAAGGCGTGGGTCACGGAGGCGTTCCCGCACGCCGGCGTCCACGAGCTGTACGGCTCCACCGAGGCGGGCATCGTCACCAACTGCCGTCCCGCCGACGCCGCGCGCACCGGGTCCGTGGGGCTGCCCTGGTACATGACCGAGGTCCGCGTCGTCGACCCGGCGGGCGACCCCGTCGGCCCCGGCGAGCGCGGCGAGCTGTTCAGCCGCTCCCCGTTCCTGATGAACGGGTACCTGCGCGACGACGGCGCCACCGCCGCCTGCACGACCGAGGACGGCTTCCTCACCAGCGGCGACATCGTCGTCCGCGACGAGGACGGCTTCGTCTACATCGTGGACCGCAAGAAGGACATGATCATCTCCGGCGGGGTGAACATCGCGCCCCGCGAGGTCGAGGACGTGCTGGGCGCCTTCCCCGGCGTCGCCGACTGCGCCGTGGTCGGGCACCCCGACGAGCGGTGGGGCGAGCGCGTCGCCGCCTACGTCGTCGTCCTGCCCGGCGCGGCCGTCACCGCCGACGACCTCGTGGCCCACTGCCGCGAGCGGCTGTCCGGGCCGAAGGTGCCCCGCAGCGTCGACTTCCTCCCGGCCCTGCCCCGCAACGGCGCCGGCAAGGTCCTCAAGCGCGAGCTCCGCGCGCGCTGACCGCCGCGCGCCGCGCGCGCCGGCCACCGGGCCGTTCCGTTCCCGGCCCGGACTCACATTTCCCTACATCGAGAGAGGTGGCTCCTTTGCGACCCCACGTGGAACTCATCCAGGAGAACGACTACGTCTGGCACGCCGCCGAACTCGTGGGCGGCGAGGGCCGCGCCAGCGAGCGCCGGCTGTCGGTCGACGAGGAGGACGGGTCCTGCTCGCTCCGCGTCGACTTCCACACGGATTGGGGCCGCGGCCCCGGCATCCACCACGCCGACACCGAGTATCACGTGCTCGAAGGGTCGATGACCTACGGCGGCCGGCGGATCGGCAAGGGCGGCTACGTCTACGCGCCCAAGGGCGTCCCGACCGACGCCATCACCTTCAGCGAGGGCACCCGCATCCTGCACTACCGCGAGTACGGCGACGCCGGGTTCGACCCGGTGCAGAGCATCGAGGCGCCGCGCTGGAAGGACGCGCGCGAGGACGTCATCGTCATCGACTCCGAGGCGATGAAGTGGGACGCCGTCCCCAACCCCGGCCCCATGCCGGGCCTGTTCATCAAGTACCTGCACGTGGACCCGGTGACGGGCTTCTACACGCGGCTCGTCCACGCCCAGGAGGGCTGGACGGACCACCGCCTCGCGCACCACCCGTGCTACGAGGAGGCGTACACCGTCCAGGGGCACATGGAGTACAACTTCGGCACGCTGGACCTCGGCACGTACTTCTTCCGGCCCGCCCGCGTGAAGCACGGCCACTTCACCAGCATGGAGGGCGGCGCGACCTGGCTGCTGCGCTCCGACGGAGAACTGTTCAACTGGTACACCCAGAGCGAATGGGTCCGCTGGGGCGGCGAGGCGATCAACTGGGGCCCGTCCGACGACGGGCGCATGCGCTGGTCGATGTCGTCGCACGACATGGGCGCCGGCTCCCCCGGCCGCAGCGACCGCGACCTCGCCGACCTCCAGGCGTCGGTGCTGTACCAGCGCGAGCAGGGCCAGATCGACGAGGACTACGTCCAGCACGGCACGGGCGCCGACAAGAGCCTGATCGCCATCGCCAAGGCCATGGACGCCGCCCGCCTCCAGGGCGGCCACGGGCACGACCACGACCACGGGCACGACCACGATGGCGAGCACGACCACGGGCACGAGCCGGTCGCCGCCGACTGGGGGGCCGAGCCCGCGTCGCTGGAGCACGCCGACGAGCGCACCGACGACCTCGCCCACGTCTGGGGCGCCGGCCGCGTCTGGAAGGAGGGCGACCCCATCCCCGCCCCCATCCTGTCCAGCCGCCCGGTCCGCAGCCGCAGCGCCGGCCGCTGGAACGGCGACGGCATGTAGCACGGAAACCGTGAAGGAAGCCCCGGGCCGCTCGGCCCGGGGCTTCCTCATATAAGGGACGCGGTCAGGCGGCCGACTCGCCGCCGCCCAGGTACAGGGTCTTGACCATGGGGTCGGCCTCCACCTCCGCGGCCGTCCCGGACAGGCCGACGCGGCCCCGCTCCAGGACGTAGGCGCGGTCGGCCAGCCGGAGGGCGATGAGCGCCAGCTGCTCCACCAGCAGCACCGAGATGCCGCGCTCGGAGTGCAGCCGCTTGATGTAGGAGAACAGCTCGGCGGCCTTCAGCGGCGCCAGGCCGAGGGACGGCTCGTCCAGCACGAGCAGCTTCGGCTCGCTCATCAGCGCCCGCGCGACGGCGAGCATCTGGGCCTCCCCGCCGGACAGGGTGCCGCCGGCCTGGTCGCGGCGCTCGGCGAGGCGCGGGAACAGCTCCAGCACCTCGTCCATGAGCCGCTGGGTCCGGGCCCGGCTGCGCCGCAGCGCGAACCCGCCGAGCTGGAGGTTCTCCAGCACCGTGTGGTCGGGGAAGATCCGCCGCCCCTCTGGGACGTGCCCGATCCCGAGGCCGGCGCGGCGCCACCCGGGGACCCGGGTGATGTCCCGCCCGGCGAACGCCACCGTCCCGGCGGACGGCTTCAGCAGGCCGGACAGCACCTTCAGCGTCGTGCTCTTGCCGGCGCCGTTCGGGCCGAGCAGGACCACGAACTCGCCCTCCCCGACCGTCACGGCGACGTCGTCCAGGACCCGGACGCCGCCGTAGCCCGCCCGGATCCCGGTCATCTCCAGCAGCGCGGTCATGTCAGGTCCTCCACCAGGTCGGAGCGCCCGAGGTACGCGTCCAGCACCGCGGGGTCGGAGCGGACCTCGGCGGGCGCCCCGCAGGCGATCACCTTGCCGCTGTCGATGACGGTGACGCGGTCGCAGACGTCCATCAGGAAGTCCATGTTGTGCTCGATGAGCACCACCGCGAGGCCGTGGTCGCGGAACGCCCGGCACAGCCGCGCGAGCGCCTCGATCTCGGCGGGGACGAGCCCGGTGGCGGGCTCGTCGAGGATGAGCACGCGCGGGCTCGACGCCACCGCCCGGACGACCTCCAGCAGCCGCTTCTGGCCGTGCGACAGGGACCCGGCGAGCTGCGCCGACCGGCCCGACAGCCCGGCGAACGCCAGCAGCTGGGCGGCCTCCGCGCGGGACTCGGCCTCGCGGCGCCGGTAGCCCGGCAGCCGCAGCACCGCCGACGGCAGCCCGTACCGCTCGCGGCGGCGCATCCCGGCGAGGACGTTGTCGAGGACGGTCTGCTGCTCGAACAGGTGCGGGATCTGGAACACCCGCGTGACGCCGCGCTCGGCGACCTCGAAGGGGCGGTCCGGGGCCGGCTCGCCGCAGACCAGCACCTCCCCCGCGTCCAGCCGGTGGAAGCGGGTGAGGCAGGCGACAGTGGTCGACTTCCCCGACCCGTTCGGCCCGATGATGCCGTGGACGGTCCCGGCGGCGACGGAGACGTCCACGCCGTCCACCGCCTTGACGCCGCCGAAGTGCTTGACGAGCCCGCGCCCCTCCAGCGCGGGGACGTCCGGGTCGGCGGCGGGCGGCAGCACCGACGCGGGCAGGTTCCCGGACGGCTCGCTGTCCTCGCCCTCGGGCGGGCGGCCGAACCGGCCGCCCCGCCAGGTGCCGACGATGCCGCGCGGGACGAGCATCATCGCGAGCAGCAGGGTGCAGCCGAGGAACAGCGTGGTGTACCGGGCGTAGTCCTTGATCAGCTCGACCACGGCGGCGATGATCGCGACGCCGATCACCGGGCCGGCCAGCGTGCCGATGCCGCCGAGGAACAGGCCGACGAAGAACACCAGGCCGTTGTCCAGGATGCCGACGTCGGGGTTGATGAAGCCGAGCTGCAGCGCGTACAGGCCGCCGGAGAGGCCGGCGATCGCGCCGGCGACGGTGAACACCAGGATCTTGGTGCGGGTCGGGCGGATGCCCATGGCCGCGGCGGTGTCCGGGCTCTCCTTGACCGCCATGACCGCCCGGCCGACGCCGCTGCGCATCAGGTTGCGCTGCAGGACGTAGACCACGACCAGCGCGCCGAGCGTGACGTAGTAGAACGGGACCTTGCCGAGGCCGCCGGGGGCGACCCCGACGATGCCGTTGACGCCGCCGGTGACCGACTCCCACGCCTTCCCGCCCTCCACCGCGATCAGGTTCGCGGCGAGCGTGATCATGCCGAAGTACAGGTAGGTGGCGCGCAGGCTGATGACCAGGACGAGCGCGGAGAAGACCGCGCCGAGCAGCATGGCCAGCGCGACGCCCGCGAGCCACGGCAGCCCCGCCTCGACGGTGGTGTAGGCGACGGCGTACCCGCCGATCAGCTGCATGCCGGTGTGCATCATCGACAGCAGGCCGCCGTACCCCATCGAGAGGTTCAGCGAGATCGTCAGGATCGCGCTGATCGCCGCCGCGGCGACCAGCCCGTTGTAGTACGAGGCGTTGTAGCTGTAGAAGTCGGTGATCGCGGGCCAGGCGAGCAGGACCGCGGCGGCCGCCGCGGTCAGCAGCGCGGGAAGGCCCCGCCGCAGGACGTCGTGTGCACCCTTCATCAGTGCGCCTCCATCGGCTTGCCGAACAGCCCGGACGGGAACGCCACGAGGATCAGCGCCAGCAGCCCGAAGACGACGAAGTCCCCGGTCGTGGCGCCGGCGAGGTTGCGGACCACCGCGTCCAGCAGGCCGACGATCAGGCCGCCGGCCAGCGCGCCGCGCGGCGAGCCGACCCCGCCGATCACCGCGGCGATGAACCCCTTGATGGTGAACATCAGCCCGGAGGCCGGGCCGATGAACAGCAGCGGCGCGGCCAGCACGCCCGCGAAGGCGCAGATCACCGCGGCGATCACGAAGCTGAGCAGGACGACCCGGCGGACCGGGATGCCCATGATCACGGCGGCGTCGGCGTCGTGCGAGGCCGCCCGGATGGCGCGCCCGTAGGCGGTGCGCCGCAGGAACAGGTCGTAGCCGGCCATCACGGCGAGCGCGACGCCGATGGTGAGCAGCTGCTGCCAGGCGAGCCGCTGCCCGAACACCTCCAGGTGGCCGGGGGCCAGGGCGCGCGGGCGCAGCGCGTCCACGTCGAAGTAGCGCAGCGTGAACAGCGCCTGGAAGATCATCGCCGCGGCGAGGGTGGCGATGATCCAGGCGTACCGGGACCCGGACAGCCGCACCGGCAGCATGATCATCCGCTCGCTGAGCAGGCCCATGGCCGCGCCGAGCACGAGCGTGGCCAGCAGCGCCGCGGGCCACCCCCACTGCCACAGCGCGACCACCTGGTAGCTGACGGCCGCGCCGAGCACGACCGGCTCGCCCTGGGCGAAGTTCAGCACCCGGGTGGGCTGGAAGACGATCGCCAGCGCCAGCGCGACCAGCGCGTACACCGACCCGGCGAACAGGCCGTCGAGCCAGACCTGCGCGCTCACGACGGGCTGATCTCCGTCGTGTACCAGCCCTTGCCGTCCTTGTTCCACTGGTACAGGTGCACCTGGTGGTAGAACTCGTGGCTCGGGCCGGGCTTGATGGCGTTGCCGGACGGGGTCTTGTCCGCCGGGACGTCCAGCGCCTCGATCGCGGCGGCGAGCTTGGCGGCGTCGGTGCTCTTGGTGGACTTCACGGCCTGCTCGAAGGCGAACAGGCAGTCGGCGGTGATGGCCGCGCCCTTCGGCGACTGCGCGCCGCTCTTCGGCCCGACGTTCTTGCCGTACTTCTGCTCGATCGCCTCGGTGTGCGTCCGGTATCCGGGCATCCACTCCGACCGGGACTTGCGGGTCGGGTACTCGTACAGCGCGGCGGGGAACACCGCACCCTTGGCCGCGTCCCCGGCCGCCTCGATGAAGGAGATGTTCTGCATGCCGGACCCGGCGCCCACGATCTTGCCCTTGTAGCCGGCCTGCGCGGCCGCCGCCATCGTCTTGGCGCCGCCGACGCTGCTGGAGATCATGATCGCGCCGGCGTCCCCGAACTTCTCGACGTAGGCGCGGTGGCTCTGGTCGTCGGCCCGGCTGACCTGCCAGCCGAGGTACTCGATGCCCGCCTCGGGCAGCAGCTTCTTCATCAGCGCGTCGGTGTTCTTGCCGGTGTCGTCGCCCTCGTAGACCAGGCCGAGGGAGGTGACGCCCTCCTGCTTCAGCCAGCTCACGACCATCCGGCCGTCGAGGTCGAAGGGGTCCTGCGAGCGGAAGCCGTACTTGAGGTCGGCGAAGCTGCCCGTGGAGACGGCGGGCTGGCAGTTGAGCTTCCCGCTCTTCTCGTAGGTGCCCTTGGCCGCGTCGTAGAACGCGGTCAGCGACGGGCCGATGACGAGCTTGACGGCGTCGTTGCCGGCCATCTCGTTGGCCGCCTGGACGGCCTTGCCCGGGTCGAGGCCCGAGTCGCGGGTGACGAGCTTCAGCTGCGAGCCGTCCAGCCCGCCCGCCTTGTTGATCCGCTCGATCTCGATCGTCAGGGAGTTCTGCTGGGAGATGCCGAGAACCGCGAAGGGACCGCTCATGGGCGAGATCAGCCCGATCTGGATCTCCGGTTTGTCACCCGCGGCCTTGCCCGAGCATCCGGTCGCGGTCACGGCGAGGGCCGCCAGCCCCGCGGCGACCGTGACGACTGATCTGCGCATGTGCACCTCCGCCAGGATGTTCCTGTTATCGGAACGCGGTTCCGTGACGTTGGACGCTATAAAGGCCCGCGCGGCAGTGTCAATAGGTCTGACTTTTTCGCTCATGACGTTTTTGTTACGCGGTGAGCTGCCGGAACACGGCCGGATGCCGCGCCCGCCGGCCGGCGGGCGCGGCACGGTGCGCCGCGCGCCGTCGCGGCTAATCGGAAACGTGCCCCATCAGAGCGGAAAGCCGTCCGGTCGCCGCGAGCAGCGCCCGGGCGCAGGCGTCCGCCTCGCCGCGGAACCGCTCCACGGGCCCGCACACGCTCACCACCGCCGCCGGGAGGCCGTGGTGGTCGAAGACGGGCGCGGCGACGGAGGCCGCGCCCGACTGGCGCTCGGCGAACGAGCGGGCGTGGCCGCGCCGCCGGATCTCCGCCAGCTCCCGGCGGAGCGCGTCCGGGTCGACGACCGTCCGGTCGGTGAGCCGGCTGAGATGGTCGCCGGCGAGGTACTCCTCGATGCGCGCCGCGGGCAGGAAGGCCAGGAACGCCTTCGACGAGGCGCCCGCGTGCAGTGGGAACGGGACGCCGAGCGACACCGACATGATCACCTCCCGGTCGGGGGTCACCTGGTCGACGTACACGCGCTCCGCGCCCGCCCGGGTCGACAGCGTCGCCGTCTCCCGGGTGGCCCGCGACAGCCCGGCCAACTCGGGCGCCGCCAGCCGGCGCACGTCGATGTGGTCGAGATAGGCCAGGCCGAGCCGCATCGCGGTCAGCCCGAGCGCGTACCGGCGGGTCTGCTCGTCCACCCGGACCAGCCGGCGGCTGCGCAGCGAGGTGAGGATCCGGTGGACGGCGGGCTTGGAGAGCCCGAGCGCGTCGGCGATCTCGGTGACCCCGAGCGTCGGGGCGCCCGCCTCGGCGAACAGCACCAGCACGTCCGCCGCCCGCTCCACCGTCGAGGCCGACTGCCCGGCCCGCTCGGCGGCGGCGCGGACGCCGGTCTCCCGGGACATCAGCGCCGTCCCGCTCAGCCGCGGCGCAGCCCGACGGGCACCGGCGGATCGGTGACGATCCGCGTGTCCAGGAACTCCCACCAGTCGTCCTGGGTGACGCGCTCGCCCTCCCAGTCGGCGTCGGCCTTCAGCCCGCCGAGCGCGGCGCGGTAGGCGCCCCACGCGGCCTCGTCCTCGAACGCCGCCCAGTTCTCCAGCGTGTAGACGTCGCCGATCACGCTGTAGTACCAGCGCACCTCCCTGACCATGGGGAGGTCGCGGTAGAACCAGCGCTCGCGGTCCTCCAGCCACGCCCAGAACTCCTTCTGGTTGCGCCGGGACCGCTCGCTGAGCTTCATCCGGTAGACGAGGTAGATCATGCGATGCCTCCTCATGTTCCGCTGTGCGTAACATCGTCACATAGGTTGTGGTGGGGACATCTTGCAACAGCTTTCCGCTAAATGGAACAGCCCGGCCGGACGAGGATCCGGCCGGGGCGTCCGGCCGGGAGCGGCTCACCGGGCCCGAACGCGGCCCAGCGCGGGCCGTCCGCGCCCGCCGGCCACAGCACGCGGACCGGCGAGCCGAAGCGCGCGGGCGCCCGCTCGTACAGCCGCGCCTCCCGGTCCCCTCCCGTGCGCAGCGGCAGCCCCGCCTCCGGAACGGGCACCGACAGCAGCGGCACCCGGCCGCCGGACGGGTCGGCCGGCGCGGCGCCCTCGCCCTCGGTCCAGGCCGGGACGCCGGAGAACCAGGCCAGCGCCAGCGCGCCTCCGCCGCTCACGGACGCGCGGCGGGTGACACCGGGCGCGATCCAGCCGCGGTCGCCCCGCTCGTAGGCCACGCCGGAGACGGTGAGGGCGCCGTCGAGGACGACGAACTCCTCGCCGCAGGCGTAGTGGCCCGGCCCCGGCCGGAGCCAGCCGGGCGGGAAGCGGACGAGCGAGGTGGACGACCCGTCCGCCGGGTCGACCTCCAGCCGGAGCAGCCCCACGGGCTCGTTCGACCCCGGGATCGTGAACGCCTTCCAGGGGAGCCCGGGGCGGGCCGGGTCCGCGTCGGCGAGGTGCAGGGGCATGAGCCTCTCCCATCGCTGTTTCTATTCTCGGAACAGTGTTTCAGATAGCATGCGCCGCGTCACCGGTCCCGACCCCAGGGAGTCACCATGCTCACCAGCCCCCGGTACGCCGTGCTCGGATGCCACGACCTCCCCGCCGCCGCGGGCTTCCTGTCCGTCCTCGGCTTCCGGGAGCGGCGCCGCGGCGTCCTCGGCCGGGACGCGGCGGCGGCCCTGTACGGGCTGTCCGGGCCGGCCGAGGAGGTGCTCTACCTCCCCGAGGGCGCCGGCGCCGGGGGCCTCGTGCTCGTCGCCGCCCCCGAGGGCGGCACCGGGATCGCCTCCGGCGGCTACGCCGTCGACGTCTACACGCGCGACATCGAGGCGAGCGTCGCGGAACTCACCGCGGCCGGCGGCGCCCCCTCCCCCGTCGCCCGGTGGGAGCTCGGCGGGCGGCCCTTCGCCGAATGCGGCCTCGTCGGCCCCGGCGGCATCCGGGTCGTCCTCGTCGAGGGCAGCTCCCGCCGCGCGAGCCTGCTGGACGCCGACGGCGAGCGGCGGCACTCCGAACTGCAGGCCGCCGTCCACCTCGCCCACGGGTGCGACGCCGGGTTCTGGACGGGCCTCGGCCTGCGGACGCTCTACTCGCAGCGGCTGGTGAACCCGGCCGTGGCCGCGCTGATCGGCATCGACCGGCCGGACGCCGAGATCGTCCTCGACCTGTTCTGGGACGGGCACGGCGCCCGGCTGGAACTGATCAGCTTCCCGGGCCTGGAACTGCCCGCCGGCGACGAGGCGTTCACCTCCGGCATGCGCGCGGGCGTCTTCCCGGTCGCCGACCTGGACGCCGCCCACGCCCTGCTCACCGCGGCCGGCGCGCGCACGGGCGCCATCGTGGACAGCGCGCTGCGCGGCGGCCGCGCGTTCACCGCCACCTCCCCCGACGGCGTCCACCTCGAACTCTGGACGGCCTGACCGCAGCGCCGCGAACAGCCCCGCGCGGCGCACACCCGCGACCTCGTCAGGCGCGGGGCTCGTACAGCGTCACGCTGACGCCGTTCGGCGTGGTGACCGACGCCGCGGCGGCCTTGCCGTGCAGCGGGTCGTCGGTCTCCACGGGCGCGGCGGACACCACCGCGCCGCCCGTCCGGCGGACGCTCTCCAGCGCGGCGCCGAGGTCGCGCGTGCGGACCGTCCAGCCGCTGTGCCCGAGCGAGCGGCCGGGGCGCTGGACCGGGCGCCGGTCGACCCGGTGCTCCCCCTCGGCGGAGGTGACCTCGATGCGGGCCGTCCGCTCCCCGGCGAGGAACGCCAGCCGCATGCGGGTGCCCGGCGGCAGGCCCGCGACCGTGTCGAAGCCCGGCGAGGAGAAGACCACGTCGTACCAGACGGACATGCCGAGGCCGTCCGGCCCCCAGAACGCCACCTCAGCGCCGGCGTCGGGGACGTGGCACACCACCGAGGTCAGCTCGGTGTAGGGGCGCCCCGGGTCGGCCTCCCAGGCGGCCGTCCCCCGGATCGCGGCGGGCTGGACGAACACGACCGCGGTGCCGTCGGGCGCGGGGCACACGCCCTGCGTGACCTGGACCTCCCGGTCCCCCACGGCGACGCCGTAGGTGGCGGGCGGCGTCGACCACGCGATGCCGTCCGCGGCGAACCGGGCGTGCGCGGCCGCGATGTCGGCGGCGTACACGTCGATGCCGATCAGGCCGTCGTCGAGGTTGTGCGGGCGCGCGGCGGGCGCGAGCGGCTCCGGCACGCGGACCAGGTGGATCCGGCCGGTGCCGGCGCCCGCCGCGGCGAGCGCCATGGCCTCGACGTCGGCGGGCCCGGTGCCCCACAGGGCGTCCGCGGCCGCCGCGCCGACGGTGCCCCGCGCGGCGACCTCGTAGCCGAGGCGTCCGCCGAAGAACTCCAGGTGCGGGCCGAAGTCGGACACGCCGATGACCGCACCGGTGATGCCCTCGACCAGGGCCGGTCCGTGCTCGCTCATCCGAGATCCCTTCGTGTTCCAAACTGCGGAATGCTGTTCCAATTCAATGGAGGTTGACGCTAGGCTCGCGGGTGGCGGGCTGTCAACGCCCGCCGCACCGTCCCCCGCCCACGCGTCCGACCAGGAGGAGCCCATGCGCGCCGGAGTCCCGGGCATGCCCATCAACCGCCAGCACCTCGGCGAGTGGCGGGGTGAGTACGTCCACCTCGACGCCGGCGGGACGATCGTCGACCGGCACGCCTCGCACCTGAAGTGCTGGGTCCCCGAGGACGGCTCGTACGACATCCGCCAGATCAACACCTACACCTGGCCGGACGGGCGGGTGGAGGCGCTGGAGTTCGGCGGGCGCATGCGGGGCGACGTCTGCCACTTCGACAACGACCGGATCATCGGGGAGATGAGCCAGGTGGACGCCCAGGCCATCGTGCTGACCTGGTCGTACAAGTCCGACCCCGGCAACTACCTCTACGAGCTCATCCAGCTCTCCCGCGACGGGCTGCACAAGTGCCGCACCTGGCACTGGATGGACGGCGACCGCCTGGTCAAGCGGACGATCATCAGCGAGTCCAAGGTCGCCTGACCCGCCCGCCCCGGCGGCCGGGGGCCCCGGCCGCCGGACGGCCGGTCAGCCCTCCGCCGCGCCGCG